>CALMIT010000916.1 GCA_937864255.1 uncultured Saprospiraceae bacterium | reverse complement strand
TTTTGAGGATGTGATAGTCAATCATATCCTGATAGCGCTGCAATTTTGCAGCATTGTAACCGCCGATGGTTTTGTGAAAATAGGAAGGAATGGCGCTGTTGAATGTATTCACGCTAAAATCCAGCACGCGGTAATAAAGCGTTTGATCCTCCAGAATCTGCTTATCCACCGGGCGCGGCTGGAAGGTTTTGTTGTACTCCGTTTTGCTGATAAAATTATTGTCGTCAAGGTATCTTTTGCCCACTGTCCAAAGATCAAACAGCGCCACCAGACCGATTCCGAAAAGCAAAATCGTACTTTTTATTTTTTCATTGACGTACGCCCAAATCAAACCCGCCAATAGCAGTACAATCAATAATGTCCGCAGTGCATCCGAACGCATCAGGTCTTTCCTGTCGGAAACCAGCGCAGAGGCAGCCTGCTGATATTGCGCGTCGCCGGGAGAGGAAAAGTCAAAAAATCCTGGACCAACAAAAGCGAAAAACAAACAAATCAACGCGGATATGCCGCCGCCAATGGCAAGCGCGCGCGTGACTTCCTGCTTATTCACTTTATGATTTAAAATATTGGAAAGTGCAAGAATGCCCAAAACAGGTATAAAAATGGCGGTGATGGTCAACACCGAATTATGTGCCCGGAAATTATTGTAGAGCGGAAAATACTCAAAAAACAATCGGTTGAGTATTTCAAAATGCTTGCCCATCGAAAGCAAAAACGTAAACAAGGTAGCTATGGCTATCCACCATTTTAATTGTCCTTTTACTAAAAACAAACCCAGTAAAAAGAGAAAAAACAGGCTCGCGCCAAAATAAGCCGGGCCGCTCGTAAATGGCAAATCGCCCCAATATAAAGGCGCCTTGACATCGTTGCTGCTACGCATAAATTTGGTGATAGCCGCATCTTTACCCACTGGTTCCTGCGAACCTCCGCCCACCACGCCGGGAATAAAACTGGCAAAAAGATCCAAAAAACCATTGCTCCACTGCATCGCGTAATTCCATTCCAATCCTTCCACCTGGCTGCTGGAAGTCACCTCGCCTTTCGTTTCCAAAATCGGTTTGCCGCGCATCGTATCTTTCGAATATTCGAGCGTGCTGGCGATTTTCGAATAAGAAGCGCCGACAGCCAGTAATGCGCCAATCAGCAAAATGCCGGAAGCTTTGGCAAAGTCCAGAATCCTTCCGTTTTTCGCATCCTGCACCAGTTGCCAAATCACGTAAATAACCAGCGTCATCGCCAGGTAATAAGTCATCTGCGGGTGATTGGCGTAAATATTGACTGCGAGAGAAATTGCAAATAAAATACCGCCCCAAAATAATTTGCCCCGGTACGCGAGTATCATTCCGGCCACGATAGTGGGCGAAAAAGCCAATGTTCTCAATTTGCTCATGTGCCCCGCCTCGAAGAGAATAAAATTATTGGTCACCAATCCGAAGGCTACCGCGCCGATGATGGACAACCACTGACTCGCACCCAAAACCTGGAGCAAAATATACATACCCAACATTAGCGCGATGAAGTATCCGATGGGTCTTTCTATAAAAAGATTGCTGGCGCTTTCGACGTATTTAACCAGGTTGCTTTTCACCGGCGATGAAATCTGGTAAGTCGGCATTCCGCAGAAAATCGAATTTGTCCAATGCGAAACCTCGCCCGTTTGTTTTTCGTATTCAACTACCTCGTGCGACATTCCGATGTTGTGGACGATGTCGCCGGGAGGCAGCACTTCGCCCTGTATTTGGGGTAAAAAATAGATAGCCGAAATGCCCGTAAAAATCAAAAGGGCGGCGAGGTGCGGGAGGATGCGGTTGAGCGCGGTTTTTTTCATGATTGAGTTTGAAATATTTTAAAGCGTCTTTTTTCAAAATTTGAAATCCGAAACGGAATCGGGCAAAATTAGTTTTTTTTAAAATGTTTAAAATTTTGGTCGAAAGGATTTTGGAAAATATAATGCCAAGCTTTTTTGCAACCGCGAGTCCGGCTTTAAAGTATAAAGACATATTTTGTTTTCAACCTGTTTCATATCGAAAGTTTCTTTATTTTTGCGCCGCTTTTCGTGAGCCGTATTGTTGTAGCAGCTAATTAAAATCTGAATAATTCCGATAATTTTATTTTTTAAAAATTTTAATAAAACATGGCAAGAAGAAAAAACACCAAGGCAGACGATACTTTGGTAGATATTGCAGAAGTAAAAGCACAGGCAGAAAGTTTTTTTGAAACCAATCAAAAATACATCCTCGGCGGGATAGCCGCCATCGCCATTGTGATAGGCGGGTGGTTTGCTTACAAATATTTGTACATCCAGCCAAAAGAAAAAGAGGCTATCGAGCAAATTTCAAAAGCGCAGGAACAATTTGAAAAAGATTCTTTCAAACTGGCGCTTACCGATCCGGGCAGCGGTTTTCCGGGCTTTTTGGATATTATTGAAAAATATTCGGGCACAAAAGCAGCGAACAGCGCTAATTTTTACGCGGGCGTTTGCTACCTGCATCTTGGCCAATTTGACGCCGCCATTCAGTACCTGAAAGAATTTGACGCCGGCGACGAAGTACTTCCGATTTCAAAAAATGGCGCGCTCGGCGACGCTTATGCCGAAAAAGGCGATCTCGATCAGGCAATGAGTTATTACAAAAAAGCGGTTGATGCCGGCGACAATGAAGTGCTCACTGCGTATTATCTGAAAAAAGTAGGTATGCTCAATGAAAAGCAAGGCAACTTTGCCGCTGCAAAAAAAGCCTACGAAACTATCAAAGAAAAATATCCGAATTCGCCCGACGGCTTAGGAATTGATAAATTTATAGCCAGGGCCGGAGCCAAAAGCTAAACTTTTTCCGGCAAAAAAAAGCGCCGCATCCTGATTGGAGCGGCGCTTTTTTTATGCCTTTTATTAAATTTCTCTAAAATCAGGCGTCTCCGACTCACCGGAATTTTCTATGTTTTTTCCTTTCAAGTAATCCTGCACCCACTGCACAGCCTCGGGAAAATTTTTAAAACACAAGGCATCAGGCACCAGACCGGGAATCAGATTGATGCCGCGCAGCATATCGTATTCCTGGTTGTTCAGCCCGACAAAAGCCACTTTTACGCCCAGTTTGTGCAATTCCTGAATCGAATCTTCGAGCGCATACATGCCGGTTTGGTCAATATACGGCACCCTGTCCATCCTGATAATTACAATCCTGGTTTCGGGCATTTCCAGCATCCGCGCCTGAAATTTATTGGCAAAACCAAAAAACAGCGGCCCGTCCAGGTGTTTCACAAAAACCTTGTCGGCAAATTCGCGGCTGATTACCTGCTCATCGGCCCAGGCTGCTTCCGGCGCATAATCTTTGAGTTTTAAAATGGACGCTTTTTCATCCACCACGTCTGATATTTTTTTCATAAACATCAAAGCGGCTATGACCATTCCGGCGGCCACGGCTACCAGCAAGTCCACAAAAACCGTGAGCAACAACACGGTTATCATCACAAAAGCATCCGAGCGGGGAATTTTTGTCAGGTGTTTCAAACCTTTATAATCAATAATACTGATCCCGCCCGTGATGAGAATCCCCGCCAAAACCGCATTGGGGATGTAGCCCACTATTGAGCCTGCGCCCAGCAATACGACCAGTAAAAAAAGTCCGGCGATGATACCGCTGATCTTTGTTTTTCCACCCGAGCGCGCGTTGATCACAGTACGCATGGTAGCGCCCGCTCCCGGCAATCCGCCTATCAAAGCAGCGCCAATGTTGCCGATTCCCTGACCGATCAATTCCTGGTCGCTGCCGTGCTTGGTTTTGGTAATATTGTCCGCCACGACAGAAGTGAGCAACGAATCTATTGCACCCAAAAACGCCAGCGTCACGGCATATTCGGCTATCAATTCAAAATTTTTAAAATCAGAAAAAACGCCGAAAAAATCAAAATAGACCGTCGGTAAACCTGTCGGTATCGGCCCAGCAGAATTAAGCCGTATGACCGCCCCCTCCGGAATCAGAAAAAAAGCTACGACACTGAGCAGCAACAAAGCCACCAAAGTACCGGGCACAACTTTGCTGATTTTTGGAAAAAGATAAATAATGGCTATGGTCAAAACGGCTATGCCGAGCGAATAAGCGTTTGCGATTTCCGGGATTTCGTGCAGGGCGCGCAGCGTTCCCAGCGGCCCGCCTTCGGGCGCATGAAAACCAAAAAACGGAAAAATCTGCGTAATGACAATGATGACGCCGATGCCG
>CALMIT010000915.1 GCA_937864255.1 uncultured Saprospiraceae bacterium | reverse complement strand
CGGGGCAGTTTTTACCTTCCACCTACCAACTCAGCGGCGGAGAAATTTTGACAAATACTTTGACGGAGTTGTTGGCCAACCAGCTTTCGCTCTACTTGACAGAGCTGCTGTCAGAAGTTGTCACGGATGTAAAAGTGATTTCGGGCGTTGATTTGGACATCGCTTACAGTTCGTACAACAATGTGGATTTGACTACGAGCGGCGGTACTCCGCTTTCCGGCAACGAATTACAGCTTCGTTTGAAAAATTATTTTTTCAACGACCGGCTTTCCGTGAATGTGGGTGGAAATTTCAACCTGAATGACAATAATCAATTGGGTACTACCGTGAATGCAGGCTCTTTTACCGCCGGCGATATTATCATTGAGTACGCGCTGACGGACGACAGGAGGTTAAAATTGCGCGCCTACGCAAGCCAGGAAGTTGTCATCGGCGGCGGTATAAAAAGAAAAGTGGGCGGCGGTATCAGCTATCGAAACGAGTTTGACACCTTTCAGGAGTTTTTGAACGGTTTCAGAAAAACCGTCAAAAAAATCGAAAAAGATAAATAACAGCTTTTTTCAAGCTCTCTCACCTTTGCAAATAAATTCAACCTGTTTTACAGAAAAGAATTTTGTTATTGGCTGCCTATGCGGTCAATTATCATTTTGGCATTAATGTTGCAAAATTCCTTGTAAATAACTCGCCGAGCTACTTTTACCCCCGACCTCGCAAAAACGCAAACACCTCGAATTTTACAATTCATTATCCCGAAAAATAGTCGTTCCGGCTATCCTGTTTAAAAAATAGCATTCACTGGTTTTGCCAAAATGTACTTTCTGATTGCTGGCGACGTGCAGTGAAGTACTTCCAAATGAATTCAAAATACTCTTTATAATCCCATACGTAACGGGGGTAGCCACTGGTTATCCCCTTTTTAATTTATGACTAAAACCCGTCCCTCCCGCCGATAATAAAAATCATTTCGCAATCGCCCGGCGCTTTAGTATTTTTCGTTGCAAATTTCAGTCACTTCAATCAAAACCCTATGATTCCCGATTTTTTGCTCCGCTTAATTGACTTTATTAGCCAGCCCTGGCCCTGGTGGGTCGGCGGACCGATGATTGCTTTGATAATGTTTATCCTGCTTTATTTTGGAAAAGAGTTTGGCATCTCGGCCAACTTTCGGGTCATGTGCGCCGCCGACGGCGCGGGCGACATGTCCGATTTTTTCAAATTCGACTGGCAGTCGCAAGGTTGGAATTTATTGGTCGCATTAGGCTCGATGTTCGGCGGCTATGTAGCTTCGCATTATTTCACCGCTCCGGATCAAAATCTGGCGCACGTTTCCGCAGCGACGGGGGAAAAACTGCACGAGTTGGGTTTCAATTATGAAGTCGGCCAGGTGCCGCTCGTACCGGAATTTTATGACTGGACTTCGCTTTTCACGCTCCAGGGAATTTTGGTGATCGTTGTCGGCGGCTTTTTGGTCGGATTCGGCGCGCGGTATGCGGGAGGTTGCACTTCCGGACATGCCATCAGCGGCATGTCGGCGCTCCAACTCGGTTCGCTTTACGCCGTGATTGGCTTTTTTGCCGGCGGTTTGTTCATGACCTAC
>CALMIT010000914.1 GCA_937864255.1 uncultured Saprospiraceae bacterium | reverse complement strand
CCTGCGCGCAGAGCCTGCGCCTCGATCCCGACACGGTCACTTCCCCCGGCAGTTATGAAGCGGCGGTGAAGGCGGGCGGCGCTACCCTGATGGCTGCTCAAACGGGTAATTTTGCGCTCGTGCGGCCGCCCGGACACCACGCTTATCCGGGCGAAGCCACCGGATTTTGCCTTTTTAATAACGTAGCGGTGGCTGCTCAAAAACTGGCCAGCGAAGGTAAGCGGGTGCTCATTTTTGATTTTGACGGACATCTGGGTGATGGCACGGAGCGCATTTTTTACCAGACCGATCAGGTTTTGTACTGGTCTGTTCATCAATATCCCGCTTTTCCGGGCAGCGGTTTTGTAAACGAAATCGGGGAAGGGAAAGGCGCCGGTTTTACGGTCAACGTGCCTTTGCCGCCCGACAGCGGCGACGATATTTTCATGAATGCGGTGACCAATTTTATGCCGGTAGCCCTTGATTTTCAACCCGATGTGGTGGCCGTCTCGGCCGGATTTGACGCGCATTTATTTGATCTTTTGCTCCAATTGCGCGTTACGTCAACCTCATTTTTTAAAATCGGACAATTGCTCCGCGAAAATTTCCAAAACATTTTTGCTACGCTCGAAGGCGGCTACAATATTCAGGAACTGCCAAAGTGTATTTACAATTTTCTGGCGGGTATAAATGGCGAGCCTGAACCTTTTCCCGAACCGCAAACTTCCTCGCGGATGCAGGTGTGGCAGGAATACGAAGCCCGCTCGCACGCATTGATGGCCAACTTGAGTAAATGGTGGAAATTTTGATTTTTTAAAAAAATTATACGTCGTGAAACAACAACTCGATAAGATTTTCAGCCCCGAAACCATCGCCGTCATCGGCGCATCTACCAAAGACCACTCCGTCGGCCACGCCGTTTTGAAAAATCTGATCAGCGGCGGGTTTGAAGGCACCGTTTATCCGGTCAACCCGCCCCACCCCAGCGTACTCGGTATCCGCTGCTACAGCCAGGTAAAAGACATTCCAGAAAAAGTGGATCTCGCCATCATCACCACGCCCGCCCGCACCGTTTTGTCGGTCGTCGAATCCTGCGGCAAAGCGAAGGTCGGCGGCTTGGTAATCATCAGCGCAGGTTTTAAAGAAGCCGGCGAGGAGGGAGAAAAAATGAGTGGCGAAATTTTAAAAACCGCGCGAAAATATGGTATGCGCTTTCTCGGCACCAACTGCCTGGGTTTTATACACCCGGCGCTAAAAATCAATGCCAGCTTTGCGCAAAAAATGGCCAAGCCCGGTAAAGTGGCTTTTATTTCACAGAGTGGTGCGCTGTGTACGGCCATTCTCGACTGGGCGGAGGAAAAAAATGTGGGATTCAGCCATTTTGTTTCCGGCGGTTCTATGCAAGACATCGGTTTTCACGACCTGATAGATTATTTCGGCGCTGACCGCCACACGGCTGCCATTTTGGTTTACATGGAAAGTTTGACGGACTCGCGGAAGTTTTTGAGTGCTGCCCGCGCTTTTGCACGCACCAAACCCATCATCCTTTTAAAAGCCGGAAAAAGCAGCGAGGGCGCTAAAAGTGCGCTGTCTCACACCGGCTCCATCGCCGGAAACGACGACGTTTTTGACGCAGCATTCAAACGTGCAGGCATTACGAGGGTGGACACCATCGAGCAGTTGTTCGACGTGGCGCAAGCTATCGCCATGCAGCCGCTCCCGGAGCAAAAT
>CALMIT010000913.1 GCA_937864255.1 uncultured Saprospiraceae bacterium | reverse complement strand
TGCCTGTCCAACGATAACTTAATTTGAGGCCGCCCGCCGGTCCGTATTCAATATCAAGGCTGGTCAGCGGCGTTGAGCCGTTATTTTTTATACGCACTTTCGGGGTGTTGCAGGCCGGATTGAAACGGGCGTGTTCCAGTTGCGTGGTCGGGCGAATGATTTCCACGATAGCAGCGTCCAGATTAAAATTTGGTGCGCCGTAAGTAACCAATTGATTGGAAACCAGGTAATTTGCCTGATCCATACTGGCGCCGTTTACGCCGTAATCTATCTCTACTGAGCCACCGGGACTGACCATGTTTGTAATGTCAAACTGGTGTACAATAGTCGGATCGCCGGGACACCAGCCCGCGCGGTCAAACAGCCAGGTGCCGCCCTGTGGGTAAATCGGAATGTCTGAACATTCTTTAAATACATCGTAGTTGAATTCTTTTGCGCCGCCGCCCAGATTTATGTAGTGATTTCTGATTTCAAACTCGCCGTTTTGTTCGTGTCCGGTGATGGACGAGCGCAGTTTAAACATTTTTCCATTCGCGTCAAGCGACATCTGGCGCGGCTCGAAAGTCTGATCGGTCAGGATTTGTGTAAAACTGCCGCGGCGGAAAGGCCAGATATTTTGCACATTGATCACATTGCGCGCCGGCGTACCTTTTATGAAAAGAAATTTGATGTCAAGTTCTTCCTGGTTTTCGCCGCCCAATTCGATAGACATTCTTTTTTCGCCCGTCAAAATCGGCGCATAATCACTCACGTCAATAGTGAAAGTTTTGCCCGCTTGTCCGAGATCAAGCCCATTTCCGTAAGGTGTCACCAGGGAAAGAATCTCAAATTTTGCCGGCGTTTTTTGGAAATAAGTCAGTTGTGAAATGCTGAGCGAATTTTCGGGATTGATTTCTATAAAATCAACGATGTTTCCATCCTCGTCCAACACCGGAGCGAGGTCGGCGTAATAAAGCAACTGCGTGTCTGTGGCGACTAAATCAGTCCCGTTGACAGTATAAAATACGACCACATTTGGGCTGTTTTGCGTCGAATCCAGCACAGTGATTGCTTCATCCTGCACGGTATAGTTGCCGCGCACAAAAGACAATGAAGGACGCAATTGGAGCACCTCGAAATTTTTAAAAAGATTTTCGCCACGCGCCTGCGACCAGGCCGGCGAACCGGAAATAGGCGCATCAAACGGACTTCCGGCAACGCTGCCCGCCTGAAATCCCTGTCCCTCATCCAGCGGGAAATAAGCTACCAGATTGGCGTAAAAAGGATGGCTCGCATCAACCGGCTTGCGCAGCCAGGATTTGATGGTGTTATCGTCAAGTTCTTTATTCCAGATTTGAAATTCGTCCACTTTTCCAAAATATGGATTGGAAGCATTAAGCCCCGAACCAAAACCAAAATCGCTGATATTGATGCGTTTGGTTTTGCCCGTGCCGCTGTGCCAGAGGCGGCCGTTGAGGAAAATTTTCATACTGCCCGTAGCAGCATTTTTGGTAAATGCCCAGTGATTCCACTTGCCTTCGTATTCGCTGGCGATAGCATCTTTTTCGATGCGGTCATAACCGCCGCCGTCATTGCCGGCATCCCAGTAAATACGACCGTTGTCCCAGGGCAGGTGTACGTTGAGTTGCCGGCGATTTTCGATATCCCTGGCTTCAAAAACGGAAGTGTTGACCGGCAATTTATCGGGCGTACCGTAGCTCCAAAACGCCACGGTAATTTCGTCGGTGACGGTAGAAAGTTTATCGCCGGATATGTTCACTGCTCCCGAACCTTCAAACAAAAGGCTGTTATCCGATTCATCGGACACAAGTGCAGCCGGGTAGCCCACATCGTGTCCGGCAAGTTCATTTCCGCTCACGGCGCCCGTGGAAGTAAAACTGAATTCTACTATCAGGCTCGTAGAGCCGTTCCAGTCAAAATTGTTGTAAAATCTGAAAAAATACTCGCCGGCGGCGTCAAATTTTGTATTCAGAAAATACACCTCCGTGAATCCGTCGGTATCCGGGTTTGTCGGATCGAGTTCGGTTTTTGAAGTGGCTTTAATGCGGATGCGTAAAAAATCCAGCGCGGAGCCAAAAGCGCTCACATCGGCTTTTAATCCGCTGATTTTTCCGGTAGTCAGTCCGGCAGCTGTCAGTTCGGAGGCGCGGTAAAGAAACTGCATTTTGGCTACTTTGCTACCGTTGCCCAACGGCAGATCAAGATCATCGGCGCCAACTTTATAGCTGCTTTCCGAAGTCGTATTTTGATAACTGACATTGTGCTGGTTGAAGCGATAATACGTGTAAGTAGGCTGGCTACGGTATGGAAAAATAGCGCCCGGGGTATTGTTGAAATTAGAAATCACATGCGAAGGCGCAGTCGCCCTTGTCGAATCTCTTCGGGAATTGTCTGTGATAAAAGTATTGCAACTATAGTCCCATTCATAACAGCCCACAAAGCCGTTGCCCACGGCGGCATCGTGGCAGCGCATATTGTACAGCATCAATATTTTTTCCCAGGTTTCGGGCGGGTCATTGGGAAAAGTAAACATGCCGGACCGGGCGGGATTGTCCCAGGTTAAGGTTTGCACCACCACTGTGTCCTGCGCATTTAATTTTAAAATCAAAAAGGAGGCAAAAAATAGAAAGTAGAGATTTTTCATACACAATTACTTGATTGCATTTTAATGTTGAAAATGGTTTGAAAGCGAAAATAGTGATTTGGGAGAATTTCGGAAGTGTTAATCATGACACACTTTTATTTCTTCGGAAGAAAAGCCGCATGTACGACCAATGCTTTTCAAATTTTACAAAGAAAGTAGAACTTCATAAAAAGCGGATTCTCTAAATTCGCCGCTCGTCATTCATTATTCCTCACTCGTAAACCGAAGTCCTTTTATGTACAATCCAGCCCAGCAGCGCGAACTTGCCGAATTGTCCAAACAACTATTGCAGGATACACTTTCGGCCGAACCGGTCGAAAGGCAAATGGAGCTTTTGCGCAGCGTTTTGGTTTATCACGAGTGGCGCTATTATGTTTTGCACTCGCCTGTGATCAGCGATTTTGAATACGATCTTTTGTATAAAAAACTGGAAGCGCTGGAGGAGCAATATCCCGAACTGATCACCCAGGATTCGCCCACGCAGCGCGTATCCAACGACCTGACCGAAGGCTTCGCGGCGGTGCCGCACCTTTCGCCCATGTTGTCGCTGGATAATTCGTACAATGCGGACGACCTGAATGATTTTGACACGCAAATAAAAAAGCTCTGTCTGCTCAAAGAAACAGACGAGGTGGAATACGTGGTGGAACCGAAATTTGACGGCGGCAGCATTGCGCTGGTGGACGAAGGCGACCGCCTGATCAGGGGCGCTACGCGCGGCAGCGGTATTTTGGGCGAAGAAATCACCGCCAACGCCAAAGTCATCCGCTCCATTCCGCTCAAAGCGGCTTTTTCAAAATACAATATTTTTAAAACGGAACTACGCGGCGAGGTGTTGATCCGCAAGGACAATTTTGAAAAAATCAATAAAAAAAGAGCGGAAGAAGGACTCGAGCCATTTGCCAACGCGCGCAATTCTGCTGCCGGCGGGCTGCGCATCAAAGACCCGAAAGAAACCGCCCAGCGTGGACTTGAAGCTTTTGTTTACACGCTCGGTTACGCAGTGGATGCTGCGGGAAATGACATTTTAAGCACTTTTCCCACCCACGAAAAAAGTATGTCAATTCTCGGCGATCTGGGTTTTAAAGTGCCGGGCGACGCGCACAAAGTTTGCCGCAATATCGGCGAGGTGATTGATTTTTGTAATGAGTGGCAGGAAAAGCGGGAGAGCTATCCGTACGAAATTGACGGGATGGTGATCAAAGTAAACGACCGCAACCTACAGGAGAAATCGGGCTTTACCAGCCACCACCCGCGCTGGGCGATTGCGTTTAAATTCAAAGCCAAACAGGCGACGACCAAATTGCTCAACGTGGAATTTCAGGTTGGTAAAATCGGCTCGGTGACGCCGGTGGCAAAGCTGGAACCCGTGCCGCTGGCGGGCGTGACCATTGCTTCCGTGTCGCTGCACAACGAAGATTTTATCAAAGAAAAAGACATTCGTATTGGCGACACAGTGCTGATGGAACGCGCCGGCGACGTGATTCCCTATATCGTCAAATCTATGGCTGAACTGCGGCACGGCGGCGAAGAACCTATCGAATTTCCGAAAAACTGTCCCGTGTGCAATACGCCGCTGGTGAAGCCGGAGGGCGAGGCGGCCTGGCGCTGCACCAATTACGACTGCGAGGCGCAGGTTTTGCAGCGCATGATTCACCACGTGAGCAAAGACGCGATGGACATCGAAGGTTTGGGCAAAAGTATCGTGGAGCGTTTTTACCAACTCGGCTGGCTACAAAGTCTGGCGGATATTTACCGCCTGGATTATGAAAAAATAGCGCAACTGGAAGGCTTCGGCGAAAAATCTGCCGCCAACCTCCGCGCCTCCGTCGAAGAGGCAAAGCAGCGACCCATTCAGAGATTTTTGTACGGACTCAGCATACACCACCTCGGCAAAAAAGTGTCGCAACTGCTGGCAGCCCAGATCCACCACGTGCTGGATTTGAAAAACTGGACGATAGGAGATTTTACGAATATCAAAGACGTGGGGCCGGTGGTGGCGGAAAACGTGATGGCATTTTTTGCCAATCCGAAAAACATCCGCCTGCTCGAAGAAATAGAAAGTCTGGGCGTGAATTTGCTGCAAACCGACGACGACCGCCCCAAAGCGCTGCGCGAAGACGCGCCCCTGCTGGGCAAGACCATTCTTTTCACCGGCACGCTTTTGAAAATGGGACGGAAGGAAGCGCAGGAACGCGCCGCCGCTGCCGGTGCTAAAAACCTGAGCGCCGTGAGTCCGAACCTCGACATACTCGTGGTCGGCGAAAATGCAGGTTCCAAACTCAAAAAAGCGACCGAGATCGGCACTATTCAGGTTTTGAGCGAGGATGAATTTTTGGAGATTTTGGAAAAATAAAGTGGGCGCTTTCGGATGGGATAGAAAAAATTTTCAGAAAACCGCGAAAGGCTTTATTTTCAGCCGGCTGTTTTAGAAAATAGTTTTTCAAAATAATTTCCACATGATCTATTGGATTTTGGTAGGTGCGCTTGCCGGTTATATTGGCGGGCAAATTATGCGCGGCTCCGGCTTTGGTTTGCTGGGCAATATCGTTATCGGCATTATCGGCGCCATCATCGGAGGCTGGGTGTCCAGATTTTTGGGTATTCGTACCAGCGGCGAGTTTATCGGGCCGTTGATCACTGCTGTGGCGGGCGCCGTGATCCTGCTTTGGGCGGTCGGATTGGCAGACGGAGGCGGCAGAAAGCGTCGCCGCTAAGTAGTTTTTTGCTTAAAAGACTCGATGGCTTTTTTCGTAAAATCCGACAATACGAGTTTGCCGCTCAT
>CALMIT010000912.1 GCA_937864255.1 uncultured Saprospiraceae bacterium | reverse complement strand
AAGAAAAGGTAACTTTTAATTATTCCGCCAACCCGCACTTGCAGGACAGCTATTACGGGACGACGAAATATTACGCCGATCAAATCATTTCTTTCGGGCAGTTGATCTGGGATAAAAAGCTGGGCAAACGGCACGATTTGCTGGTGGGGCTGAGCCATCGTTACACTTTTTACGACGACAATACGGCGGGGACCGCCGGGGCAGACGGGACGACCAACCGCCCGCAAAATAAAACGCAGACGGGCGGATTTGTGCAAAATGAATGGAAACCGACTGCGCGATTTAAGTTATTGGGCGGGCTGCGTTACGATTACAGCAACATTCACAAACACATTTTTTCGCCGCGCGTGGGCGCAAAATTTGACTTCAACCAGTTTAATTCACTGCGATTGAGCGCGGGCAACGGTTTCAGGGTGGTCAATGTTTTTGCGGAAGACCATGCTGCGCTGACGGGCGGCCGCGAGGTGGAATTTTTGGCGGATTTGAAACCGGAGCGCTCCTGGAACGCGAATTTGAATTACACCCGTTTTCAGTCGCTGGCTTCCGGTTTTTTGAATATTGACGCCAGCGTTTTTTACACTTTTTACAATAATAAAATCGTCGCCGACTACCTGACCGACCCCAATAAAGTCATTTTTGACAACCTGCAAGGATTCGCCGAAAACTATGGCGTGGCGCTGAATACCGACTGGACTTTTGAAAACGGCATCAAACTGATCGCCGGTTGCACTTACCTGAATGCTTTTATTCATGACAACGACACGCGGCAGGAGCAATTGCAAACGCCACGCTTCACGGGTAATTATGCGCTCAGCTACACACTGCCGCGCCTCCGGTTGAGTTTTGATTTTACGGGTTATGTGAATAGTTCGATGCTGCTGCCCGTTTTGCCGAACGACTACCGGCCGGAGCGCTCGCCGTTTTTCAACATCAGCAATTTTCAAATCACGCGGAAGTGGAACAGCGGGCTGGAAATTTATGCCGGCGTGAAAAATGTTTTCAATTTTTTCCCGAAAGAAGACCCGATCATGCGCGCCTCCGATCCGTTCGACAAACATGCAGACGATCCGGTCGAAAATCCCTTCGGCTACACTTTTGATCCTTCTTACAATTACGCGCCGATACAACGCGCTAGGGGCTTTTTGGGGTTACGGCTGAAGTTATGATTTTGAAATTTGTGGTCGAATAGTTTTATAAAAATGCGGCTGCTGCGCATTCTTTTTATTTACTTCGGCTTGCCAATTCATTTTCCATGCAGCTTCGCCCGAACAGGTTTTTTGTCGTGTTGATATTCACAACTTTTTTCCGATTTTCGGAAATGAGCGCGGCGGAATATGCGGAGCCGCCGGTCAGCTTGATTTGCAATCTCGCCTTCCCCGAAGCTGTACAAACCGACCAATATACTATCAGAATTCCATTTCGTATGGCGGGTTATCTGCCGGTGGTCAGTGCAAAAATTGACAGCACGGAGGGTACTTTTATTTTTGACACGGGCGCAGAAAGGTTGCTTTTAAACAAACGTTATTTTCAGCCCGACGGCAGTTTGCCGGGGCACGTGCAAAAAGGAGTGACCGGCGGCGACGCGGCTATTTTAACCAAAAAAGTGGACACGTTGATATGGGAAAATTTGTACCTGCCCGGTTTGCGCGCCAACGTACTTGACCTCTCTCACATCGAAACGAAGCGTAATCTGCGGCTCGTCGGCATCATTGGCTTTGACGTTTTTAAGGATTATGAAGTCATGGTGGATTATTTTTCGCAATTGCTGACGCTGACCAAGCTTGACGAAAACGGCAACCGCCTTGATAAAAAAGCTTTCCAGGATCAGCCTTTCGACAGCCTGGATTTTCAACTTGGACGGCACGGAATTGTGGTGAAAGGAATCGTGGCGGGTGAAACTTTAAACCTGAATATTGACACTGGCGCGGAAATCAACCTGCTCGATCGCAAGGTGCCCAAAAAAGTGCTCAAACATTTTAAAGTGCTGAAAAGAGTGACGCTGCTCGGCGCCGGACAGCAGGAAGTGGAAGTGCTGGCGGGTACGCTCATCAACCTGAAATGCGGGCAGCAACCGACCGGCATTATGAAAACTCTGCTCACGAATACCGACGACATCAGCGACATATTTGGTATGCACATTGACGGCGTTTTAGGTTAGGAATTTATGCGCCCCAGGCGCACTTTGATAAACTATACGCGCCGGAAATTGTATTTTTTCA
>CALMIT010000911.1 GCA_937864255.1 uncultured Saprospiraceae bacterium | reverse complement strand
ATTTTGAAAGAAGCCATCGTGGGCGGCCACGATCCCAAAAACGTCATTTTGCTGGAAATAGAACCGGAAAAACAAAATACAAGAATTGACTTCTGGGGTGCTGAAAAACTGTTGGGTATCAAAGTGTTGTGTCTGAGCAAGTTGATGCGGGAAGACAGAGACCTTTTTTACCTCGACGATGCGGGCAAGAAAGTGGAAGTACGCCGCATTTACAACCGCATCATTTTTGACGAACTGCTGCGCCGCCCTGATTTGCCGCGCCAGTTTAACCTCACCGAGCCGATTAACGCCGAGTGGGCCGGGCATCCAAACTGGTTTATGAAAATCAGTAAATTCACCATGCCGAGCCTCAAAAACCGCTATGTGCCGGAGACTTTTTTTGTGCATGAACTCCCCGCTATTCCCGACGATTTGGAGCATTATGTTTTAAAGCCGCTGTTTTCTTTTTCGGGTGAAGGCGTGAAATTCAATGTTGAAAAAAGCGACATTGAGAACCTGAAAAATCCTGAAGATTACATTTTACAAAAAAAGGCTACTTACGCCCGCGCCATCCAAACGCCCGACCCGAACGATCCCGCCAAATGCGAAATCCGCATGATGATGATTTGGCCAAAAAATCAACCGCGCCCCATGCTGGTCAACAACCTTATCCGCATCACCAAAGGCGAAATGGTCGGTGTGAAATACAACAAAAATAAAGACTGGGTAGGCGCCAGCGTCGGTTTTTTTGAGCCTTGAAGGGGATTAGTTTTTACATCAAAATATTATTCACGGGTTTGAGCGGTTCGGGGAGATTTGATTCGTCGAGCATATCGCGGAGGTCTATTTCGATGGTGCGGCAGAGAGCTGCCATCGGAATATCGTTGGCTCCGCCTTCAAAAGGATTTTCGGTTGCTTCGCCGATTTTTTCCATGGTGTGAAAAACCCAGCAAACGAGTACGCTGAAAGGTATGGTGAGCCACACAAACCCGCCGCCCAGCTTTTCAAACTCCGGCAGCATACCGAAGGGAACGAGACAAATAAACAGCCACACGAAATACAAATTGATGGTAGCAAACTGGCGCGGATAAGGAAAGTTTTTTATCCGTTCGCATTTGCCTTGCTGGGTGTAAAAATCCGTGAGCATTTTCTCCAGTTCCATGTGCCGGAAATCTTCTATCAAGCCCTGATCCAATAATTTTCTCAATTCTGCCGATTGCAGACCGATAATTTGAGTGGCGATATTTTTCTTTTTTAATAAATATTCAAGTTCCTGCGCAGAGAGAAATGGTTTTAAATCTTCGGCGAGGTCCGCTTCCCATTCCGGCACTTTATACAGTTGGCGGTATTCGATGTTGTAAGGTTTGGAGGCGCTTTCCCATATTCTGGGCTGGCGAAGCTGATGGCGGAGGGCGGTGAGCCAGGCCATGTGTCGGTATATCAGTCGGGTGTGGGCGCTTTTCAACAGTTCATCGGAGGCGGCGGATGCGGCGTGTCTCGATGTGACAAAATCTTTCACCATGATGCCCCAGCTCCGGCTTGAATTTACAATAGCGCCCCATATCTGGCGCGCCTCCCATAGCCGGTCGTAATTTGCATTATTTTTAAAACCGATCAGGAAAGCTACCGCAGTGCCGATGAGTGCGATGGGCAGCCAGGGTACGACCATCCATTTCCAGTTGAAAATCGAATAAAGCAGGGTAGGTATCAGCGCAATCAAAATGAATTTGAAAATTTCGCGCCTTGTCCAAATCAATACCTCTTTTAATGAAAATTTTTTCCCGGCGTGCATGGTAGTTTATCGCTTTTAAATGAAATCGCAAGCCAAGATAAATCAAAAAACGAAACTTCAAATTTTTGAAACCTGGCTTTAAAACTGCTCTCGTTAATTTACTTTTTTATAAAATTCCCTCAACTTTTCGTTGGCTTTTTTGACCACTCTCTCCGTATTGCGCGGTTCGGCGAGGTCTTTGGCCAGCAGTTTATTAAAATAATAACCGAGGTAAGTCAATTTTACATAATAGGGAAAAGGCTTTTGCAGGTCTTCAAAAGACGAATTTTGAAAAATCAGGGCGTCCACGCCCGTGCCTTCCTGCGTGTCGGTAGTTCCGAATCGGGCGGCAGTAAAATTTCCGCTTTCAAGCCGGATGGAAGGTTCTATTTTCAGCGAATCGTTTAAAAAACTGTTTTTGCCGGATTGAGTTTTTAATAGCTCGACGGAGGTAGTGTCATAAGTGAAAAGCACTTTTGAAAAGTTGAAATGCTGGTTGAAATATTGCATCCACAGAAGATTTTTGGCGTCGCGTTCCAGTTTCATGCTTTTCAGTTTTTCGGATAAAGCGGCGCGGGTTTTATCCGAAAGGTCTCCTTTTGACGCCAGGCGGGTCAGTTCGCTGATTTTGCGGTGGTGGCTTTCCAGCCTGACTACCAGACAGTTTTCTTTCATCGTGTTAATAGCCAGTTTTGCCGCTTCATCTGCATCCTGCGCAAAAATGAAGGACATTGAAAAAAGGAAAACCAGCGATAGAAGCAATTTTTTCATAGTGAGGTTTTTTAAAAACATTTATTAACCAGTCGCCCCATTAACAGTCTGTTCAGACTTTTGAAACGACCGCAAAATAACGGAAGTAATAATAATTTTGGATATTTGCTGCCCCGTTAAACAGCGACTTTTGAACATTAACTGACTAAAAACTGCCAATACTTCACTCATGCAATCCATTGATATCGAAGCCATCAATCAGCAAATTTACCTGGATAGCGCTTTTGTGGAAAAACTGACCGAGGCGACCAGCAGCATCATCGTCGGGCAATCGGTGATGATGGAGCGCCTGCTCATCGGACTGCTTACCAAAGGTCATATTCTGCTCGAAGGCTTGCCCGGTCTGGCCAAAACGCTGGCTATTAAACCTCTTTCCACCGCCATTGACGCGAAATTCAGCCGGATTCAATTTACCCCGGATTTGCTGCCGGCCGACATCGTAGGCACGATGATTTACAATCCGGCAAAAAATGAATTTACGGCGCGCAAAGGCCCCATCTTCGCCAATTTTATCCTGGCAGACGAAATCAACCGCGCCCCGGCCAAAGTACAAAGCGCCTTGCTCGAAGCCATGCAGGAGCGCCAGGTCACTATCGGAAGCCAGACCTTTTTACTGGAAGAACCTTTTTTGGTACTTGCTACTCAAAATCCAATCGAACAGGAAGGTACTTATCCGCTGCCGGAAGCACAGGTGGACAGGTTTATGCTGAAAGTAAAAATCGGTTATCCGACCCGGGAAGAGGAGCGGGAGATCATACGCCGAAACCTGAACGGAGCTGCCGCTGCCACTTTAAAACCCGTCGTACATCCCGATGATATTTTGAAAGCCCGCAAATCGGTGCATCAGATTTATATGGATGAAAAAATAGAGCGCTACATTCTTGATATTGTCTTTGCCCCCCGCCAGCCCGAAGCCGTCGGCTTGCCGGATTTGAAACATTTGATCAATTACGGAGGCTCGCCGCGTGCCAGTATCAACCTGGCGCTCGCCGCCAAAGCCTATGCTTTTTTAAAACGTCGCGGATACGTGATCCCTGAAGACGTGCGCCAGATTTGCCAGGATGTGCTGCGCCATCGCATCGGACTGACCTACGAGGCAGAAGCCGAAAATATCAGCCAGGAAGACATTGTAAATCAAATTTTGAACAAGGTGGAAGTTCCGTAGGAGTTACGAGTGTGGAATGACGAATGTAGAATGATGAGTGGCGGTTTGAAAAATTTTGCCTGCATTTTTTAGAAGATAAACACTTTCAAATCAAGTATTTCAGGTGGATACGGCCGAATTGATAAAAAAAGTCAGAAAGATAGAAATCAAGACGAGGGGCTTGAGTAGTCATATCTTTTCCGGCGAATATCACAGCGCTTTCAAAGGCCGGGGTATGTCTTTCAGCGAGGTGCGGGAGTATCAATACGGCGACGATGTACGCGCCATAGATTGGAATGTGACTGCACGTTCCGGCAAACCGCACATTAAAGTATTTGAAGAAGAACGCGAACTTACCATGATGCTGCTGGCAGATGTGAGCGGCTCTTCTTTTTTTGGCGCCGCCGCACAGATGAAAAATGAAATCCTGACCGAGATATGCGCCGTACTTGCCTTTTCGGCGATCAATAATAATGACAAAGTGGGCATACTTTTTTTTAGCGACCGCATAGAAAAGTTCATTCCGCCCAAAAAAGGAAAGCAACACATTTTGCGCATTATCCGCGAATTGATTGACTTTGAGCCGTCAGGCAAGGGTACCGATTTCGGTGAGGCGCTGCG
>CALMIT010000910.1 GCA_937864255.1 uncultured Saprospiraceae bacterium | reverse complement strand
CTCCTTTCCCGCTGCCTTTGTGATCCAGCCGCCCCGCCCCGGACTTTTAGAACCCCGGCCCGGGTGGAAGGGGCCGATTATGTACCGCCACATTTTCTGCCAGCCTGATACCGTCGCCGAGACACACGATGTCAATATCTTTCGAGGGGCGCCCCAATAAGCGGTCACGCACATATCCACCGACGATAAAAGCATCCGAACCCAAACGCTCCGCCGTTTCACTGATAATTTGAAAAATTTCCCGCTCGTAAGGCTGAATATTTAAAACCAATGCTCGATTTTTTTCTTTAGACCAATTTTTTTATACCTGAATTTTAGTTTTTCAAATGCCGTTTTAAAATCATTTTACAATGAATTTTGATGTCAAAATCATTTGCCCGGAAACCAGCCGGACGGCATAAAAACCGGGCGGTAAAGAAACAGGAATTTCAAAAAAATGCGTCCCGCTGTGTTTTACTTTTTTTGAAAAAACATTTTTTCCACCCATATCCGAAATTTCCATTTGAAAATCCTCCCGGAAGTTTTCGGGCGTCTGAAATTTTATCCCTGCACTTTTCGCATTTACAGGATTCGGAAAAACAACGAAATTACCTTCGCCCGCAACCGGCCCCTTTGTGTTCGAAACAGCCGACAAAGCCTGGTAGGCATTGAGCCTTCCCGCGCCGTAATAATTATCGAACCCGGGCGTATCTTCCTGCGAATTACCTACCTGATCATCGGCTGTATTGCGGAGTATATTGCGCATATCTTCGGTTGTAAGATTTGGATTTTGTGCAAGCAGCAATGCGCCGACGCCCACCACGAGCGGCGTAGCCTGCGAAGTACCGCCCCAATAGCTACCAAAATTTGTATTGGAAGTGCTGCTCAAACCATAAATATAATTGCCCGGCGCTACCAGGTCTATGTGGCTGCCATAATTGCTGCCGCTCGTGTTGCTCCAGAAAAACGGATTGGTGCGTGTGTCGTCAGCATCTGTGGAACCGACGGCAATGGTTTCGGCATAAGCCGCAGGATAATAAGGCACACTAGTATTTGTATTCATCATACAAGCCACCACAATAGCATTTTTTGTATTGGCGTACTGGATTGCGCTTTCCATCAGTTGGGAAAAGCCCGAACCGCCTACCGACATATTGAAAATATTCGCGCCGTTGTCGGCGGCATAGCGAATGGCCAGCGCCCAATTGGTGTAGTTTCCAAAATTCTGATTGTCCAAAATTTTTAAAATCATCACTTTGGCATTCCAGTCCACGCCGGCATAGCCGGCGCTGTTGTTGCCGGTAGCAGCGGCTATGCCGGCCACATTTGTGCCATGCCCGTGGTCGTCGGTCGGGTCATTATCATTATTGACAAAATCCCAGCCCTGCACATCGTCCACATATCCGTTACTATCGTCGTCAATGCCGTTTCCGGGAATTTCGAGGTGATTTTTCCAAATTCTGCCAGATAATTCCGGGTGATCCAATTTGAAGCCACTGTCCAAAACGGCAATGGTTATATTCGAGTCACCTTGCTCCAATTCCCAGGCCAGATCCATATCAATATCTGCGTCCATTTTTGAAGCATCCAAAGAAAAATTTCCATTATTCACCAAGCCCCATTGCCGCGAAAAAAGCGGTTCGTTTGGCACAATTTGGGGCGGACATTCCATTTCCACGCCTGCCCCGGAGCCGCTATAATTTGGCTCCACATATTCGAAAATACTCGTGGCGGCATATTCTTTTACCGCCGATAGCACTTCGATATTGTTTTCAAATTTTAAAACATACACGCCTTCCAAAAAGCGGGAAAAGGCTTCTTCCTTGCTTTTCGACGAAGGTCCGAATAACTCGGCAGCATTTTGAAAGCCGTACTTTTTATGCAAAGCTGAAAGTACGGGATTGTCTATCTCCTGTCCCTGTTTGATTTTTACGACCAATTCATTTTCCACAAAAGGGGCAACCTGTGCGGACAGCGAAGCAGCTATAAAAAGACCTGCGAAAAAAACGATGTATTTCATAATTGGAAATTTTGGAAAAAGTCCTTGTTCATTTTTAAAATCTAACGACCGGCGCGAGTGCGTCGGCATATTCGGCTTCAATTTCATTGAGGGTACTCAAAATTATTTCCGGATCATGCTCGGTCACCAGGACAGAGCGATAGTTTTTTATATTTTGAAAACCTCTGAAATAATTGGTGTAATGGCGTCTCATTTCTACCACGCCCAGTTTTTCGCCTTTCCACTCAATGCTTCTGATAAAATGCTCCCGGGCGGCCGCTACCCGCTCGGTCACCGTCGGTGGCGGTAAGTGCTTTCCAGTTTTGAAAAAATGTTTGATTTCTCTGAAAATCCAGGGATAACCGATGCTGGCCCGCCCGATCATGATGCCGTCCACGCCGTATTTTTCGCGGTACTCTTTTGCTTTTTCGGGGCTGTCAATATCGCCGTTGCCAAAAACCGGAATCCGTATCCGGGGATTATTTTTGATGTTGCCGATTTTAGACCAATCCGCTTCGCCTTTGTACATCTGCGCCCGCGTGCGCCCGTGGATGGTAATCGCCTGAATGCCGACATCCTGAAGGCGCTCCACTACGTCTTCGATATAAATGGAGTTTTCGTCCCAGCCAAGCCGGGTTTTTACGGTCACCGGCAGCTTCGTAGATTTTACGATGGCTTCCGTCAATTTTACCATTTTGGGAATGTCTTTCAAAATACCCGCGCCGGCGTCTTTGCAAACTACTTTTTTTACAGGGCAGCCATAATTTATGTCCAGCAATTCCGGACGGGCAGCTTCCACGATTTCGGCTGCGCGTTGCATTGAATCCAGTTCCGCACCAAAAATTTGAATGCCTATCGGTCGTTCGTAGTCATAAATGTCCAGTTTTTTCACACTTTTTTCGGCGTCTCTGATCAGCCCTTCCACCGAGATAAATTCCGTGTACATCATATCGCAACCCTGCGCTTTGCACAAAGCCCTGAAAGGCGGATCGCTCACATCTTCCATAGGCGCCAATAAGAGCGGAAATTCTCCCAGTTGCACATTTCCGATAGTAACCATTTTTCAATTTTTTTTAAACAAAAAGCATTGCAAAAATAAAGTTTAATTGAATTAATGCGCAGTGCTGCCGGGAAAGGAACAAAAATTAAACGCACAATCACATTTCCCAACTTTGTTTTTAAAAAGACAAAGAAAAGACTTCGGGAATCAAGACGCACCGCTATCTTTGCCCGCTAAGATTTATCACACCACAAGAATTAGCATATTGAAGTTTTTACCTTATGAAAAAATTTTCCTCGCTTATCCTTTTTCTATTCGTTTGTTTTTCAAGCATTTATAGCCAGGGCGGAATCGTGAGAGGCAATGTGTACAACAAAGAATCCGGCGAGCCGGTGGGTTTTTGCAATGTATATCTTGCCG
>CALMIT010000909.1 GCA_937864255.1 uncultured Saprospiraceae bacterium | reverse complement strand
GTTGGGCGACCTCCTTCCCCTTGCAGCAAAATTTCCCACAAGCCAATCTGGCTCACGTTGGCCGTCGCCAAATGGGTGCCGATGGCTTTCACAATGGCCAGCGGGGTGTGGGCGTGGCTGATGGCCTGGCTGGCCCGATAAAGCTGCTCTTGCTCGGCCAGCGCCACCTGGCTGCGGTTGAGCAGCACCTGACGTGGAATTTCATTGGAATCGTGCCAGGCGGTGATCGCGTTATCGCCGACTTTGTACATTGCCTGCCCCACGTACAAATTGCGCCCGTTCAAAAAGTCTTTCCACCAATAAAGCAGTTTTTCATAATCCGCCGGTTCGTAGCCGATATTCCAGTAAAGTTGCGGCGCGACGTAATCTATCCAGCCCTCTTTGAGCCAAAGCAGTACGTCGGCGTACAAATCGTCGTAACAAGTCTGCGAAGCGCGGGTGTCGGAGCCGAGTATGTGGCGGTCGCGGCTGCGCCAGGCGCCAAAAAGACTTTCGCCAAACTGCACTTCCGGCCGCACCGATTTGATAGTGTCCGAGATTTGCCTGATTAAAAGATTCACATTTTCCCGTCGCCAGTCTTCGATATTTGTAAAACCCGCACCCAGATTTTGAAAATCCAGGCTGTCGTCCCACACCTCGCCGGCAATTTTATACGGGTAAAAATAGTCGTCGAAATGAACGGCGTCCGGGTCATATTTTTCCAATAATTCCGCCACGACGTCCGCCAGATGGCTACGCACCTGCGGAAGCGCGGGATTCAGATAAAACTTCTGTCCGTATTTTTTGAGCCAGTTTCTGTGTTGGTAAAAAACGTGCGTGTAAGCGAGGGAAAGCGTGTCGAGGTCAAAAGTGGCGCGGTAAGGATTGAGCCAGGCGTGAAATTCCATACCCGCCTCCCGCGCGGTTTTCAACATAAAATCCAGCGGGTCAAAATTGTCGCCGGGCGGTAGTCCCTGCTGTCCGCTCAGGTAAGCCGACCAGGGCGCCAAATCGGAAGGATAAAAAGCATCGCTGGCGGGGCGCACCTGTACGATCACCGCGTTGATGCCTTTTGTTTTCAGCCCGCCGAGCATTTGCAGCCACTCTTTTTTCAGCGAATCCACCGGCAAGCCGGGCGCGGAGGGAAAATCAATATTTTTCACCGTCGCTACCCAGGCGCCCCTGAATTCACGTTTGGGCGCTTTTTGCACCGATTGGCTTTGCAAAAATGCCGGGATAAAAAACAACAGGATTAAAATCTGGGCGACGTATTTCATAAAATTTATTTGATAATGGGATAATGTGCTGATGTGTCGATTTGCTAATGTGATAATTAGATATGAGACATATAGATTTGAGATTTTTAGAAGTACTATCAATTTAAAATTATCACATCAGCACATTAGCACATCAGCACATTTTTCTCTCGCAGAGTATTTGAAATATCAACACACTACCACTAGCAAATCCGCACATTAGCACATCGTCACATCAAAAGTCCCTGCCAATTGCCGCGGATGGTTGCTGCGGTATTTTTTTGCAAAAATTCCAAAAACTCGGAGCGGGGAATCGGCCGCGCGCCGAGCGAAGCAAGATGCCGGGTTTGCTGCTGACAATCAATGAGTAAAAAATCCTTTTCTTTTAAAAGCTGCACCAGCTTTATAAAACCGAATTTGGAAGCATTCGGCACGAGCGAAAACATGGACTCTCCGAAAAAAATCCTGCCCAGCGAGACGCCGTACAATCCGCCTACCAATTTGCCCTCGCTTTTTACTTCCACGCTGTGCGCAAAACCCATCCGGTGCAAATCAATGTACGCCGCCGTCATTTCTTTGGTAAGCCAGGTGCCCGATTGGCCGGGGCGGCGGGTTTGCTGGCAGTGTTTTATCACATTTTCAAAATCGGCGTCCAGGCTCAGTTCAAATTTTTGCTGATTCAAATAAGGGCGCATACTCCGGCTGATTTTCAACTCGCCGGGAAAAAGTACCATGCGCGGGTCGGGCGTCCACCACAAAATCGGCTCCGGGTGACTGCACCAGGGAAAAATTCCCCAGCTATACGCGAGCACCAGGCGTTCGGATGCGAGATCCCCGCCCACTGCCA
>CALMIT010000908.1 GCA_937864255.1 uncultured Saprospiraceae bacterium | reverse complement strand
AAAATGTCAACAGCCATTGCCATCGCTTCTATAAAAGCGCCGGAATCGAGATGCGGGTCTTCTTTATTGTTAAAAAAATAAAACAAATTTTGGGTGGCCATTTTGCCTGTCAGTTCGTCCTTTGCCCCCGGGCAGCCGCCATAACCTTTCACCGCTCCGTCAAACCGGCGACACCCGTTTTGGTAAGCCGCCTCAATTTTTTCTCTCCAGGCAGATGGCGTGGTGTGAAAATGCGCGCCAAACTCCACGTCTGTGTAATGCGGCAGCAAGTTGGAAAACAAATAAGCTATGCTTTCCGGCGTCGCCACGCCGATCGTGTCGGAGAGTTGGAGAATTTTTATGCCCATTTCTATGAGTTTATCCGCCCATTTTTGCACAATGCCAACACTCCACTCATCGCCGTAAGGATTGCCGAAGCCCATTGAAATGTAAACTACAAGTTCCTTTTTGTGCTGCGCCGCAAGGTTTTGAATTTCATAAACCCGACTCAACGACTCTTCAATAGTCGCGTTGGTATTGCGCACCTGGAAAGTTTCGGAAACTGAAAAAGGATAACCGAGGTAACTGATTTCTTCAAAGCGGCAGGCGTCTTCGGCGCCACGCTTGTTTGCCACGATAGCCAACAATTTGGAGCGCGACTCTTCGAGATGCAATTTTGACAAAACTTCCGGCGTGTCGCTCATCTGCGGAATCGCTTTGGGAGAAACAAAACTCCCAAAATCAATGGTGTCGAAACCTACTTTCAACAACTGATTGATATAAGCAATTTTTTGTTCCGTAGGAATAAATTCTTTCAAACCCTGCATCGCGTCCCGCGGACATTCTATCAGTTTTATCATAATTTGAATTCGATTTCAGGTACGGGCAAATATAGACAAATCTGGCTACCTTCGCCCTCACATGAACCTGCCGGCGACTCGAATGTTTTAAACGGCGGCAGCAGATTTTATCCGACAAAACAAATTATGGCAAAAGGCAGACTGACACTTCTGGGTTTCATACTTTTTATTTTAGGATTTTCGGCCATCTGCCTGATGGTCGTGGGTGTGCAATTGTCTTTCCTCACCTGGATGGACTATTTTGGAAAATTGCCGGGCTTTTTGATGCGCCTGCTCATGATTATTGCCGGCATCATGCTCGTCGTTTTGGACAATACCGATTTTAAAAAATAAGCAGACGGCAAAAACATTTCATGTTTTACTGCACCATCACTTTGTGGACTTTCGTGCCACTTCTCTCGTCAGTCACTTTTAAAAAATAAACTCCGGGTTGTAAACTTCCTTTTTCAATCTGCACATTGCTACCTCCCTGCGCCACCCCTGAAATCAAAATTTTTCCATTTAAATCAAGCAAGTTCCACTTCAAAGTTCCTTCCATTTTTGAAAAATCAATCCGGCAATAATCCGAAAAAGGATTGGGGCTGACTACAAAATCGGCGATATATCCGGGGTTCGTTTCTTTCAAGCCCGTATAAGTCACGCCCGTCGTATCCGTCGTGTACAACACAGACAGCGCCATCAATTCATCATTCGAGGTCGTGCCAAAATTCACACTCGCCGGTCCGTTGTTGATCCATTTTGCTTCGTGGATCATGCCGTTTGAGGCATTCAATAATATTGGCAGCAAAGGCCGGTTATACTGCATCGGAATACGCCGGTAATCATAAAACGGCGAGGCACATTCCGGCACACCGAGCGGGCAGGAGGCGTCATAAATCATTTCTCCTCTTGCGCCATTTTCGCGCTTATAGACTTTGTAATCCTTGCCGTATTTGCGCGTGCGCCCCAGCATTCCCCACACAAAGATTTCGCCGGCGCCTGAATTTAAAATCTGCGTATGCGTAATTTCCGTTCCCGTATTCGGTATCGGTATGTTTTCGTTGGAAAAAGTCAGCGTCTTCATCTCATGAAGCGCCGTGCCTTGAGGTTGCGTGTAAACATTCAGATAAACTTCTGCCTGATAATTTTTCGTGGTAGAAATATTTAAAAAGCGCGCATTGAGGTCAAGGACAATGTCTTTCAACCACCTGAAAGCTGTCCCTTGAGGAAGTTTTAAGTCCCGCGTATTTTGCACGGCAACCGTCAAATTGGTATTGCTGTTATGATCCGGTTCTTTTCGAAAGCCGTTCGGAATGATCAGATCGCCTCCCGGATTAAAATTATAAAGCGAGAATTGCTGGGCATAATCGGGCATGAAAACTTCTATCCTGTTAATCTCCACATTGGCTGGAAGGTCCAATTTGTATTTGGTAAAATATTCCAGTTCGTCGTTTGCCTGCCCGAGTGGATTCAGAAAAAAAGGACCCATTTTTATTTGAAAACCTTCGTTCGCAGCAGGAGCCGCGGGCGGGCCACCGGGAAAACTTTTAAGCCCCGGGTTATTGTAGAAATTATTGACTATTTGTTCATCAACGGGGGTACCTAGTCTCGGCGCGCCAAAAAGTATCCATTGTCTTACCAATTCCTTTTCGGCGTCGGTCAATTGAGGGCTGCCGTTTTGGGGCATCGCTTCACCGGCTTGCGCCGGCAAACTCAGTGTCGGTTCAAGTCCCCTGTTGATTTTATGAAAAAGAAAACTTTTATCCACCCTGCCGGGAGTTACCAATTTTAGATTCCCGGAAAACGCCCAGGCAGTGGTCGGATTGGCATTCACAATTCTGCTGTGTACGGAAGATTCCCGGTTCACCTGGTTTGATCCGACGCCTTCCAAGCTAAGCCCGCCGGAGGGGTTGGCTGTATTGTGGCACGAAATACATTTTTGCTGAAAGAGCGCATAAACTTTGCTGAAAGTCCCCTGCCCTAATGCAAAAACCACGAAGCCGAATAAGAAGAGGTTGAAAAAGAGTAATCTTTTTTTCATGGAGGAATTGGCTTAAAAGTAAAATTAAAAGGTGCTTGCACAGAAGTGAAAACCTGTTTGCCGGCTCAAAAAAACCGCGCAATAATCCTGAAGTTTGCTTTAAATGGGAAAGGAAAAAAAGAAAGCGGAGGAGCAGGGATTCGAACCCCGGGTACCCTCTCGAGTACGACGGTTTTCAAGACCGTTGCATTAAACCACTCTGCCACTCCTCCGTAAAGTTTATAGAACTTGTTTTTAAAAACGGCTGCAAATGTAATTTCAAATATTTCAACTTGCAAAGTTTTATTTTGAAATTTTGACGCCGCTTTAATGACGAAGCCTTTGAATATAAGAATCCAAAGGCTTCTGTTTATATAGAAATTTTTCGTCTGTTTTGTTTTACTCCCGATTAACTTCTTGCCACGATCAATTTTTCAGAAAAGATCACTTTGTTCTGAATCAAAATGCTCACCACATGTGTGCCCTCTGAAATGGTGTGAATGTCAATCGGCATATTTCCGTTGAAAGGATATTTTCTTACGAATTTGCCGTCAATACTTACTATTTGAATTTCAGCGCCCTGTACAGATTCCATATTGTCCACCCACAATTCACTGAAAGCCGGATTTGGTCTGATTCTGAAAGACGACATATCTTTTCTGTCTTCAACGTCTGTCAGCGTCAAATCACCAAAAAGCCATTTGTATGCCGAAGCAAATTCACTAGCCCAAAAAGCTTCAGTGTGTGTGCCGTTAGGAATCAACGTTTTTTTCAACTCACCGGAACTAAAGCCCATCTGTTGAAGCGTAACATTCATTTTATTGACTCCGCTTACCATTTCTGAGCCTTCTTCGTTGCCGGCAGACAAATAATATTTGAATGAAGCGTGTTTTCCTGAAGTAGTTGTGTGATTGTAAACTTTATTTGAAAACCAAAAAGAAGGTGATAATACTCCGATTTTACCAAACACTTCCTGGTGCTCTATTGCTGCATAGTGAGAAATCAAACCACCCATTGAACTGCCGATGATTCCTGTATATTCTCTTTGCGACAGCGTTCTGAAAGTGCCGTCAATATAAGGCTTGAGTGTATTAGCAATGAAATCAACATATTTTTCACCCTCGCCACCGGCTTCAAGTTGCTCATTGTACCAGGGAGAATATTCGTCCAATCTTCTCCAGCCGCCGTTTTCTATGCCAACAACGATAGCGCCGAAATCACCTTCCGAAAAAAGTTGATTCAGCGTTTCGTCCACCTGCCATTCGCCGGCAAAAGCAGTTGCATTGTCAAAAAGATTTTGACCGTCGTGCATATAAATGACAGGGTAATTTTTTTGCGATGTGTGATAGTCGGGCGGTAAGTAAACCCAGATTCTTCTTTTGCGATCCAGTTGTGGCATCGAAAAATCGTGATCAAGAATTTGTACGTTGGATGCTGCCGTACTTGTCACGCCACTTTTGCCGTCCAAATCTTCCCAAGACAAAATAGCGACGTTGACTACGGAAGGCGTGCCGTCATAATTGTAAGTGCGGTTTCCAATGACTTTTCCGTGCTCGTCTCCCTCTGCTTTGCTCCAATCGCCTCTTGTAAATTTGTACTCTACTTTTCCCACAGGAGGGAAGAGAGAGATAGTTCTTGTTCCGTCAGGATTATTTTGTAAAACGAAATTGGGGTCATTTGGACTCCACTGATTGAAGTTACCGGCTACGTGTACTTTTGAGTCTTGAGGAGTTGAAGTAGGCAAAGAGGTAACGCGGACAAGGAGCTGAGCGCTCAAAGAAAAAGCCAACAATGACCATAAAATGGATAGATAAACTTTCATGTACTGCTCTCTTTGGTCGTGAACGAATCGGTTTAATCCCAAATCAACAACCCCGAACGAAAAACTTAAACTTCCCAGGTTTAAACTTCGATTTTCGGGATGCTGTGAAAAACTGAATCCAAAGAATTTATCCCACTAAATACCCTTGGATTAAAAAATTAAAATTTTCCCAACCATTTTTGATTAAGAAACTGTCTCCCACAGACAGATGCTCAATTGATTCAAAAATGATTCCAAAAAACACTTTACGGAAAAATAAATAAAAGGTTCGTTGAGGTGGAGAAAATTTTTTAATATGTAATTGAAGCAAAAATAGAAATATTATGCTTCTTGTCGCACAAAAATGAAAATTTCATCCCAAGTTTTATGAAAATTTGCCGTAAAGTTTTGCTAAACCAGGAATATTAACAAATGAACCAGCATCTGAAGCGCTTTTCGCTTGCGTAAAATTGATTAAGATTTTTTCATGACGTCAAAAAAAGAACTTTGGGAAAAGGAACTGGTCGAAGCCTGCGTGATGAACGACAGGCTCGGGCAAGAAAAATTGTATCGGCATTTTTTTCCGAATATGCTGGCTTTTGTGCGGCGCTATACAGACGATCATGAACAGGCACTCGAGATTATCAACAACGGATTTTTAAGGGTTTTTAAAAAAATTCACCTGTTTGAATTTAAAGGCTCGCTGGAGGGCTGGATTAGAAAACTCATTTTTCACAGCATTGCCGATTATTTTAAAAATCAGTCAAAAAGTATTCATTTTCTGGTATTTGAAGATTATGAGCAACCGCTGAAAGAACACACTATCGAAAATTTTTATGCCGAAGATTTGCTGAAAATGGTCACATTTTTACCCAATGCAACGCAGGAAGTTTTCAGGCTTTACGCCATCGAAGGTTATGCGCACGCCGAGATTGCAGCGGCGCTCAATATCAGCGTGGGCACCTCGAAATGGCACTTATCGGAGGCGCGCAAAAAATTGAAAGAACTGCTTTATCAACACAAAGAATTTAAGCATTATGTCAGATAATTTTGATAAATCACTGGAAAATAAGGGCTGGGAGCAAATGAAATTTATGCTGGACGGAGCCATGCCCCTGCCCGATAAAAAAAGGAAAAGGCGTTTTCTATTCTGGTTTTTTCTTTCGGGATTCTTGCTGCTTACTACGGCGCTCGGAACTTATTTTTTCTACCAAAAAAATGTAGAGAAGCCGGCACGCGAGGAAATAAAACCGTCGTTGAAGAACATAGCCGCGACGGAAGAAAAAAGGAATGGATTTTCTGAAAATGAGGCGCACACCAAAAACGTCGTCACACAAGCAAATATCAAAAACGCCGTTGCTGAAAATCTTTCAATAAAGAAAAAAACAGCCACTAAAAAATCTTTTAAAAATGAATCGCAAATCCCTGTTAATCAAAATTTTATCTCGAAAAATATTTTTGAAAATCAATCGGAAATTTTGTCTCAAAACGATCTTGGAAATAATACACAAATCGCACTAAACGCCTTGCCACAGTCTAAAATCAACCCTTTCGAAGTTGAAGAAAAAACTACCCTGCAAATAGCAACTCACGAGGTTGAAAAAAAGGTTGATGTCAAAAAAAGCAGCAAAGTCCGTTTTGGGCTTTCGGGCACAGTTTCCACGCAAAGTTTTACAGCATTGAACGGATTTCAGACAGGTGTAGCCGTGCAGTTTTCATTGAGCGAAAAATCAAAATTGGTCACAGGGATTCAATACGGACAATTAATCAAACCCGAATCAACTTACTTGGAAAGTAGCCTGCTGGCTGCCGACACCGAGGAGGTGACCAACTTTGATCCCGCAAACCTCCGGGATATTGACACAGAACTCATCGCCAACGGGCTGAAGAGAGACACCACAAGCAACACACTACTTTCTTCCAAAAAGACAAGTTTTATCTCTGTGCCGCTTCATTATCAATTTCGTTTCGGGAAAAAATTCTCGGCAGAAATTGGCGCCGAAGCCAGCTACTACTTTTTCGAAAAACCAGCCGTTTTTGATGTTTCAAGTAGTCAGGATCGC
>CALMIT010000907.1 GCA_937864255.1 uncultured Saprospiraceae bacterium | reverse complement strand
GGCGGAGCCGGAAGCCACCGCCAGATTTCGATTAAAAGACATCATCAGGCTTTCGCTTTCCACAAATTTGAAAGCCAGGTTGCTGACGTGCGCGAGCCGCCTCTCGCGGTTGCCGTTTACAAAAACGGATTCGACATTTTTCAAAATGCTGGCTTCCAAAAGATTGCGCAAAGCCAGCAAACGCGCGGCGTCCTGTGGCATTTCCATCTTTGCAATTTGGGCGGCTTTGCCGAAGCCTGCTATGCCGGGCACGTTCAGCGTGCCGGAGCGCATACCGCGTTCGTGACCGCCGCCGTCTATTTGTGCGATGATTTTCACGCGCGGGTCGCGCCGACTCACGTACAAAGCGCCGACGCCTTTCGGCCCATACATTTTATGCGCCGAAAAAGCCATCAAATGCACGCCCGCCTGGCGGGGATTGATTTCGATTTTGCCAGCAGCCTGCGTCGCATCGCTGAAAAGCAGCGTCTCTTTTTCCGCACAAATCTTCCCGATGGCTTCCATGTCCTGAATCACGCCAGTTTCGTTATTCGCCCACATCACGGCGACCAAAATCGTGTCCGGGCGGATGGCGGACTTTAAAATTTCCAAATCTAAAAGCCCGTCGGGCTGCACCGGGAGGTAAGTCACTTCGGCGCCCATTTTTTCGAGGTGGCGGCAGGTGTCGAGCACGGCTTTGTGTTCGGTGGCGAGCGTGACGATGTGCCTGCCTTTTGAAATGTACGCTTCAAAAACGCCTTTCAGGGCGAGGTTGACGGCTTCGGTCGCGCCGGAGGTGAAAACGATTTCTTCCGGCGCAGCGTCAATCAAATCGGCTACGGCTTCGCGGGCTATTTTTACGGCTTCCTCCGCTTTCCAGCCAGCGGGGTGACTGCGGCTGGCAGCATTGCCGGGATTGTCGGTGAACCAGGGCAACATCGCTTCCACCACCCGCGGGTCGCAGGGCGTTGTGGCATTGTAATCGAGATAAATCAACTTTTCACTCATCCGAATCGGTGTTTTCAAATTATCTTCGTCGCAATTTTTGATAAAACCTTTTCATTTTAAAATGTCGCCAAAGCAGAAAGTGTTTTTGAAACGAAAGTGCGGAATGCAGTTGGCTGCGGCATCTCAA
>CALMIT010000906.1 GCA_937864255.1 uncultured Saprospiraceae bacterium | reverse complement strand
TATAAAGCGGATTACTGCCCTCGTTGTAAATTCCATCACTCGCCAACAAAATAGCACCCAGGTTTTGATTGCTGTAATTGTCATAAACAGTTTTCAAAAACTGCGCGATATTGGTAGATTTATCTTAGTATTTAAAGTCCCTTTCTTCTTTTACGCCGCTACCGAAACCGTAAGTTTTGACCTCAAACTTGTCGCCAACTTCGCCGGAAAGCGCAGCCAGACGGGCATTGTACTCTGCCAGTTTTTTGGCCGACATGGAGGAAGCAATTGATTCCGAAACATCCTGTCCGATGATCACAACAGGTTTTTTGGTTTCGGAAAGAATGGATTTTACCAAAGGCTGCAAAAGAAGCAGGCTGATAAAAAAGACCGACAAAAAACGCAGCGCAGCCATCAGAAATCGAAGGCTCGCCGGTTTTTCTGCGAAAGTGTTATCGCGATAGTACAACAGCGCCGCAAAACCCAACCCTGCTAAAAAACAAAAGATGATAAACCAGGAGGGATACTGAAAACTAATGGCTTCCAAAGTTTTTGGTTTTTTTAAAAAGAAAAATCGGTCACCTGACCGCCTCAAAACGGCATGAAAGTAAACAAAGTTGAACCGCTTTGATAAAAAATTTCAATTTTTACAATCAATTTGTGGTGAACGAATAAAGGCGCTAAGAGTTGTCTTTTTACGATTAAAAGTCTTTTCTTTTTAAGACGAAAATCATTCATTTTTCAATTTTCCAAAATGCTCAAAATAGGTATCACCGGCGGCATCGGCAGCGGAAAAACCACTGTATGTAAAATTTTTGAATCGTTGGGTATTCCGGTTTATTATGCCGACGATCGCGCCAAATGGCTGATGGAAAATGACCCGAAATTGGTCGCCGGATTGAAAAATATGTTTGGCGAAAACGTTTTTGACGCCGGCGGAAAATTGAACCGTACATTGATTGCGCAGTCGGTTTTCTCTCGTCCATCCCGCCGTATTCGAAGACGCTGCCGCATGGTTTGCCAAACAAAAAAACCAACCATACGCGCTCAAAGAAGCCGCGCTTTTGGTAGAAAGTGGAAGTTATAAAGAGTTGGACAGATTAATCGTAGCCACTGCTCCCGAAAAATTGCGGATCGAAAGGGTCGTAAAACGGGATGGCGTCAGTGAGTCAGCCGTGAAAGCGCGGATAAAAAATCAGTTGCCTGAAAGTGAAAAAATCACACACGCCGATTTTATCATCAACAACGACGGACGCCACAGCCTCGTGAAACAAGTATGGGAAATTCACCAATTACTTTTGAAAGAGAGCGCCGGTTTACTTACCTGAAGACTTGTTGGGGTCTTTCTTTTCCTCTCCCATTTTGATGATTTGATCCATCACCTCGCCCAGTTGTTCGGCGCCGATTTTTTTCATCAAAATCTCTTTTTTACTGTCCAGAATATAAATCTGCGGCGTGGATTTGATGTCGTAAATGGTTTTGTATTTGGAGCGGTGATAAGGGTCAACCACATTGATAAAATCTGTAAATTCTTTCTCTTTTATGCTCTCCCAACATTTCGGCACGTCTTCGGTAAATTCGGTGCAAATTGAAAAAATGGTCACGCCTTTGCTTTTGAATTTTTTATCAAATTCGACCATGAAGGGGGCGGCTTTTTTGCAATGCCCGCATTCCGGATCCCAAAAAAACATGACCGTATAAGGCGATTGAATATCGTGCAGACTGAGTTTTGTGCCGTCTTGTTTTTGCATTTGGATGTTGGGCGCAATTTTGCCGATCAGGAGCGGTTCGAGCGTGTTCGCATTATCCAGTATTTTTTTCATGGTCTCCTCGTCTGTCCAGGTTGCCAGTCCTTTTTCGTAATATTTTTTCACGAGGTGTACGTACACCGCGTCCATACCGGCGATGTTGGATTTTGCAAAAGTGTTGAGGAAATGGACGAGATAAAATTTGAAATTTTCACCCTTCGGATCCATTTTTTCAAGAATGTAATCAAGACCGCGATTGATCGAATCGGGGTGCTGTACGGTCAGTTTATTGACAAAATAATCTATGCGCTGAAACAGGAACGAAGTCCTGACAAGCCGGTCGTCGCGTAGGTCAATATTGTCAAAATAATGATCCACCGTGTAGCGCCATTTTTGCAGGTTGATTTCCTCCTCCGTGCCTTTAAATTCAGGATATTCCAGACCAAAAGTACCTTTGATGATCGCGCCGGTGAGCGAGGCGGGATATTTTTTCAACAGATTTTGCTGGTAATTTTTTACTTCATCATTGATGCTTTCCAGCTTTTTTTCGAGCGGTTCTTTTTTCGCGGCGTCCTCGCCGGCTTCGTCTATTTTCTTTTTCAAATCTTCCGCCTCCGGTCTTTTCGAGGCGATAAAATGCAGGTAATCATAAAAAATCTGATTGTCCTGCGAGTTTTTCACCTTCATTTCATCGGCAGGTTTGTCGTAGCTGGTTTCCACTTCAAATTCCTGGTTGTCGGTGTTCACCAGTATTTCAAAAAACTTATTGTCGGGCGGCATCACGATCAGGTACATACCCGGCTCCAAAAGTTTTTCGCCTTCAAAAACGAACCAGCCTTGCGCATTTTTGGCGGTCGTATCGCGCAGGTATTGCTTTTCGCCGTAATGGTAGCCGAGGTAAATCGTATCCTTTTCGAATCCTTTGATTTTAACTTTTATCTTATAGCCGTCTGTGGCTTGGAGGGTGAAAATGGTGAGAAAGAAAACAGTCGTTAATAAAAATTGCTTCATCATTTTTCAAGTTTTGTTTTAAGAACCTAAAAAAGTGCTAAGAAAAGTCAAAATTCAGTTTTTTATTGTTTTGACGCGGCAGCAAAAAATAGATTTTTCAAATCATTAACATCCCCGCTCCGCAGGAAAGAATTTATTCAATATAATGAAGCTCTGAAGCAGGATTTGAGCGGACTGAGTTTATCAATCAAAATATTGCCCCGGTAAGGAAAAGTTGTTCCCCGTGCATAAAATGCTTCGAAAATCAGGTACCTGACATTTTGTTTCGGATAAAATTCAAAAGAATATTTTTGCCAGTCTCCGTGATTTATCAGCCCCGAATCAGCCAGCAATTCATCTTTTTTACACCTTTCATAGCCGCCCCACACGCGCAGCCTGACAGGCAGATTAAAGCCGGCATAAGTGACCGACCTGGCGAGATTTACCGAAAAAGTATAACATTCTTTAGCTCTCAAAATTTGCCTTGCCCGCTGCCCCACGCTTTCCCAGGTTCC
>CALMIT010000905.1 GCA_937864255.1 uncultured Saprospiraceae bacterium | reverse complement strand
GTTCAATTTTTTTCGACTTGTTATCAAAACTGAGGCGATGTATAAAAGCAGTTTTGGCATTGGCGTCGGCTTTTGCCACCGTCGTTTTACCGGATTTGAAAAGCATATTTTCGTGTTCGTGTCCGCCCATCAGGAGCGGCACATCCTGGATTTGCAGCGCCAGCAGGCTGTCTTGTCCGCGCTCCAGGTGCGTCACGCCGATCACCACATCGCAGTCCCGGCTCAGGTGTTGCACCGCTTTTCGGCCTTCGAGGTAAAAATCTTCGTAATGCACGTACGGAACCGGAAATGTGGGTAACGTCAATCCGAAAAAACCGACTTTCATTTTGGTACCGTCGCGGTCGGCGATTTCCCAGACAAAGTGGTCGGGGACGTAACTTTTCTCTCCGTTTTTGATTTGAAAAAAGCGGTTCAGTTCGCCGGTGTCATTGCGCTGCAGCACGTTGGAGCTAATCCACAAAAAACCGGATTCGTCCAGCCGCAATTGCAGATCGGGATAGTTGAGGTCAAATTCGTGGTTGCCGAAAGTCACCAAATCCACCCCGGCGCGATTCATCAAATCCACCATTTGTTTGCCGTTGATGCGGCGGCCGTCCATTTTCAAAGTGCCGATGAGCGTGGGGCTGAGAAAATCGCCCGACAGGATGGTGAGCGTGTTCGGATTTTCGCTTTTGTATTTTTTATTCAGCGTGGCAAGGCGCGCCATGCCGCCGATTTTTCCGTTTTCCAGCGGCGCGATTTCATAAACGTCGTTTACCTGCAAAAACTGAAATTCGATTTTTCCGTCGTCGGTAGTTTTTGGAGTATTTACTTGATTCGTTTTACACGAATAATTTAATAAAACAAAGAAAACCAATAATTTATACCAAAATTGACTTTTAAAAAAGACCATCTTTTTTTTAAAATTTCCGGAATTTGCAAGATTTGAATTCAGGTTCATTTTTTTAGAATTTTTAAATATTGCGCCAAGTTTTTCAAAGATAGGCAAGCATTTTTTTAATTTTCGCCCTATCGCATTTTCGGCGCATTTTTTCATCAAAAAGTTTTGGTAATGAATCCAGTTCCTCCGGTTTTGTGGCGTCCTTCCGAAAAATTTATTGCTGATTCCAATCTCCAAAAATATCTCGGCTGGTTGAAAAAAACCCGGAATCTGGAATTTGCCGCCTACCCGGATTTGTGGAAATGGTCGGTCGAAAACATCGAAGATTTTTGGCAAAGCGTCTGGGATTATTTTGAAATCATGTCTGACGCACCGCCTGAAAAAGTCCTGAGCAGCCCCAAAATGCCGGGTGCGAGGTGGTTTGAAAATACCCGCCTGAACTATGCCGAGCATATTTTCAGAAACCGCACCGACCGCCACCCAGCCCTGATTTTTCAATCCGAAAATGTTGGAATGCTGGAAATCAGCTGGGAAGAATTGCACGGACAAGTGGCGAGTATGCAATCATATTTGAAAGAAATCGGCATCAAAAAAGGCGACCGGGTGGCTGCCTACCTGCCCAATATCCCGGAGGCGACGGTTGCTTTTCTGGCGGCCTGCTCTTTGGGCGCGGTGTGGTCGAGTTGTTCGCCCGATTTTGGCGTCAACAGCATCGTGGACAGATTCGAACAAATCGAACCGAAAGTGCTTTTTGCTGCCGACGGTTATACTTACAATGGAAAACCATTTTCGCGCAAAGCGGAAGTGCAACAGTTGGTAGAAAAATTGCCGACTTTGGAAAAAGTCATCATGGTCAATTTTTTAAATCCGGAAGAAAACAACCGCGACATTCCCAAAAGCATCAACTGGCTTGAGACCTTCCGCCCTACCCAAAAAATACACTTCGAAAGAGTGGCATTCAACGACCCGATTTGGGTGCTTTATTCGAGCGGCACGACCGGCGCGCCAAAAGCCATCACCCATTCGCAGGGCGGCGTTTTGCTGGAGCATTTGAAATACCTGACCTTTCACAACGACGTAAAACCGGGCGAGCGTTTTTTCTGGTTTTCGACGACGGGATGGATGATGTGGAATTTTTTAAATGCCTCGTTGCTTGTCGGAGCTACCGCGGTTTTGTACGAAGGCAGTCCGGGTTATCCTTACCTGAATACGCTCTGGAAATTTGCCGAAAAGGCAAAAATCACGCACTTCGGAACGAGCGCGCCTTTCCTGATCGCCAACATGAAAGCGGATTTTCACCCCGGACGAAATTATGATTTCTCTGCCCTGCGCTCCATCGGCTCCACCGGGTCGCCTTTGCCGCCCGAAGCATTCGACTGGGTGTACCGCGAAGTCAAAAAAGACGTTTGGTTGTGCTCGATGGCCGGCGGCACGGACGTGTGTACCGCCTGGGTCGGCGGCTGTCCCGTATTGCCGCTTTATGAGGGCGAAATTCAATGCAGGTGCCTGGGCGCAGACCTGCGCAGTTTTGATGAAAACGGCGAAGAAATCATCGGCGAGGTAGGCGAAATGGTGGTTTTAAAGCCCATGCCTTCCATGCCCGTTTTTTTCTGGAATGACAAAAACGATGAAAGATATCTGTCCAGCTATTTTGAAATGTATC
>CALMIT010000904.1 GCA_937864255.1 uncultured Saprospiraceae bacterium | reverse complement strand
TGAAACCGTATCCTTTTTCCGCATCTACGGAAAAAATCGGTATGACTTTTAGCAATCTGCCCGAAGGCAGACCATAAACGCCGATCTGCCCGCTAAAACCACCGGAAGCAAACAGATAAAATTCATCAAACTTGCCTGGTGGCACATAAACCTGGGAGGCTACATCGCTCCCCAAAATAGAGCCGGTCTTTTTGCCTCCGTCTTTATTGCCGCAGCTGATTACCACAACTGCTGCAACTAATATGAAGATAAAAACCGTAAGACCTCTAAATGAAAAATCTCTTCTCATGGCAAAGCATTTTTTTGAGTTAAGAAAAAATAAAAGATTTTTTAGTCTTTTTTACAAAGAAAAACCTGAATACTTTCCCAAAGAGTGACTTTAATCATCAGGAGGAATGATTTTATACTTTCTTAATTCGCTGGCGTTTCGGAAAATTTGTGGCTGAAAAAAGACTTTTTCTTTTGAAAAAATAAAAAGGAATAATTTTAAAAAAGATAATTTAGTCTTTTAAAAAATAAAAACCTGAAAAAGAGATGTTTTCACAAGCATGCAAATACGGAATCAGGGCAACGCTTTATCTGTCCATTCATACCAATGAGGAAAAAAAAGCGGGTGTAAAGGAAATAGCAGACGCACTCTCGGCGCCACAGCCTTTTCTTGCAAAAATCCTTCAGCTTTTGAGCAAGAACAATATCATATCGTCTGTAAAAGGCCCCAACGGCGGTTTTTACCTGAATGCCGCCAATAATGACTTGCCGATTATTTCCATCATTAATTGTATTGACGGAAAAGATGTTTTTAATAGTTGTGTAATGGGACTGGCAGTTTGTAGTTCGGAAAATCCCTGCCCATTGCACATTCAAGCATTCGCTTACCGCTCCGGCTTATTGTACCAACTCAAATACCAATCCGTCAGGGAAATGGCGCAGAGGGTACAGAAAGAAAATTTGAAAATATAGTTTGAATATCAACCAATTAGCTCACATTAAATCCAATAAAATGAAAAAGAATATCTTGATCATCACAGTTTTGGCAGTTTTATTTTCCTGTGGAAATGAAAATGAAAACACCGGTACTCCAACTGAAAAGCCTAAAAGTATGTTGGCAGAAGAATCTGCGACATCAGACGATGGAAAAGGAATCGGCGAAATCAAGGAAGTGGCGCTCAACAACCCGCTCAACCCTGAAATGGTAAAAAAAGGAAGCGCCATTTTTGACATGAAATGTGCCGCCTGCCATAAATTGACTGACCAGAGAGTCGTCGGTCCGGGCTGGAAAGGATTAACCGAACGGCGCAAACCGGAGTGGATCATGAACATGATAACCAATGTGGACGTCATGCTGGAAAAAGATCCTGCTGCTCAGGCATTACTCAAAGAATGTCTGGTACGAATGCCAAATCAAAATCTTTCCGTAGGCGACGCCCGTGATGTTTTGGAGTTTGCTTTTTCAAACGACGGACAAACTGTTGGCAAATAGAATTCACTCACTTTTTGGGGTCTTCGATCTTGTAAGACCCCTGATTTTTTAAAAAAATCATGCTTAAAATTGGCTGGTCGCCCGGACGATTGTGGATGTTTTTCCTGCTGTTCAATCTTTTGATTGCAGCTGTGATGGGCGCTTTGCTAAGACTTGCGTACCTGTACGAATTTTCATGGCTTGATTTTGTAAATTTCAGACACGGACATTCCCACGTAGCCCTTCTCGGGTGGGTGTTTTTATCTTTATTCAGTTTTTCAATCTACTACTTTCTGCCCTCGGATCGTGCCGTCCACCCACGCTATAACCAGCTATTTATTGGACTTCAGTTTTGCGTACTTGGGATGTTGGTTTCGTTTCCGATACAGGGTTACGGAGCGGTGTCAATTACATTTTCCACCCTGCACACCATACTTACTTATTTTTTTGTTTACCGCTTTTGGAATGATTTGAAAAAAAATGACACTACCCTTCTTTCCGTCCAATTAATACGCTGGAGTCTGGCATTTTTACTAATTTCTACCTCGGCTTTGTGGGTACTTGCCGCAACTATGGCCTTTGGCATGAAAAATTCGGAAACCTACTATCTTTCAGTTCAGTTCTTTTTACACTTTCAATTTAACGGCTGGTTTACTTTTGCCATTCTAAGTTTTTTCTTTAGGCAATTGGAAATGGAAGAATTAATTTTTGATGCCGGCAGCAAAAAGATTTTCCTATCATTCTTAATTTCCTCTTGCTTTTTGACTTACGCGCTCGCCGTAGCCTGGGCAAATCCAAAACCAATTATTTTCTGGTTAAACAGTATCGGTGTCAGTTTACAATTTGTTGCGCTCGTTTATTTTTATAAACTGCTTTTTCCGCGCCGCCGCAGTATTCAAAAAACTTTTTCAGGATGGTTTCAATCACTCTTTGTGATAGCACTTTTGAGTTTTACCTTAAAAATAGCCATACAGACCTTTTTGCTCATCCCTTACGTGGCGACAATAGCATACACCATACGAAACTTTGTGATAGGATTTTTACACCTGATCTTGTTAGGCTCCGTGAGTGCTTTTTTGATTGGTTTGTTTTTGAAAAAAAAGTGGCTACCATATACTACCAAACTAACGAGGTGGGGCGTCGGCGCTTTCATTTTTGGATTTTTAAGTACGGAGATAATATTGTTTTCGCAGGGTATTTTGCTTTGGGCTGCTTTGGGGTTTTTACCGCAATACGATTTGATTTTATGCGCTCTTTCGCTTTTTTTACCGGCAGGTATTGCTTTGATTTTTGTTGATTTTCTTTTTGCGCTAAGAAAACGCTCTCCCTAAAATCAAAAGAGCCGGTTGCATGTAACCGGCTCTTTTGATTCAGAATATTTTTATTTAATCACACCTCATCTGGCTTCTTGAAAGCGGGTCGTTGTTTGGAAAACAGTTGCCCGACATAATGATTTCAGGTCTGTACCTTTCCAAATCGGGATCATACAAGCCATTTTCCAAAAACTCAACCAAGTCGTCAATTTCTGCTTCGGTAAGATTCAGTGGCTTGAAAAACGGAGAGATGACCGCAGGATCAACCAACGGATTTTCAGGAACTGCTTCATTGAAATATTCAACAACTTCCCGGAGTGAATTTTTGGATGCCCCGTGAAAATAAAAGCCGACGTCCTTCAAATTATACAATTGCGGAACTTTGAATTTGTTATTATCCTCCGGATTTTCGGTAAAACCGCCGCGCCCGAAATTCCGCTTGTCATCCGGCCCCGTTCTGAATCCTCCGTTATTACCCTGATAAAGATTATTCACGCCGATGGCAAAAAAGTTCATCGCATTCAGAGACGGACTTTTGTGACAATTGGAGCAACCAGCTTTTCCAAAAAACAGTAACGCGCCTCTTTTTTGCTGGTCTGTCATCGCTTCATGATCGCCTTTCAGCCATTTTTGAAAAGGCGCCTGGTTTGTAAAAATCGTTCTGAAATATGCGGCAATGGCAAAACTTGTGGTTGTAAGCGTGTAACGCTCCTGCTCAGGAATCTCTGGGAAAGCCTCGTCATACATGGCTTTGTAACCCAGCGAGTCGGCAATTGCGCGATCCATAAATTGCCTGTGTACCGACAAAGCGCGGATGTTATTTGCTTCCAAACCTTCCAAACCTTTAAAATTGACCGCTATCAATGTGTCCTGATTCCAAACGGATTCGGTACCGACATTGACGCCGAAGGAGCCAAATGAGCCGGCCCAAAGTGCGTTGGTCACATAAGCTAAATTGATGGTAGGCAGTGGGCGGGCGCCCTGCGCATCAACTTCGTGTCCATAGTAAAGCGGATTTTTCACCCTGCCTTCTCCATTTTTTCCGAAGCCGATTCCTCCGTCTGCAATCCCCTGAAATCTGCCCGCGGTAAAAGCCTTGGAAGGAATGTGGCAGCTACTGCACGAATAAGTTCCCGTGGAAGTCGCTTTATTTGGATGTAAGCCGATCCCTGTTTCAAAAAATAACATTTTGCCGAGATTGACTTTAGCCTGCGTGATTCTGTTTTTAGGATCCTGATTCGGGATATTGGCAAAATCATCGCTTTCAGGCATAACGAAACTTTCCCACGTGCCGGTGGGCGAAGCTGATATCAGCGCTTGTTTAAGCGTAGTGTCAAAGAAAGTAACTTTTTCTCTCTCACATGAAAGCACCGTAATTCCAAATAGAATTAGGAAAGGTAAAAATCTTTTCATTGGACTCAATTTGTTTTCCGACTCGCAAAACTATGCAATACTTACCGAAAGTGTCAATAACCGAACTTGGTTATATTGCTTTTCGAAAAATTGATGTTTTGTCAAAAATTAATTGATTGTCAATTTGATATAAAAAGTAAAATTTCTCCTAATGATTAAAATCATACTTTTTCGAACCGCATTTGCTATTCTCAAAAAATTGCATTTACGGGCGAAAAAGAAGATAGTTAAAATACTTGCACGGAATCTGGGCTTATGTCTCGGCTTTCAGATGGGAGTGAAACTCGGGGAGCAATCAATTTTTATGCTCAGGTTTATAAAACAGGGGTAAAGTTTATAAAATCATTTCCATAAGTAAATACCGATAAGAACTTTTTTATGAAATTCTTATCGGTATTTATCAGATCTACTGTTTGGGCTTGCTATCGAGCGGAGCACCTACGGCTATATCGCAACGATGTCCC
>CALMIT010000903.1 GCA_937864255.1 uncultured Saprospiraceae bacterium | reverse complement strand
TCCCGTCGAGAAACTAATATCATTGAATGAAAAAGCGCGACTTTATCTGAGATATAGTCGCGCTTTTTCATTCATCACTCCACATTCGTCATTCGAAAAACTCATCATTCTACATTCGCCACTCCCCTCATTCTCTCCCGCCTTCTATGACGGCAGAAAGTCCGCGGTCAATGAGCGCTTCTTTGGGCGGACGCAGTTCGGAAAACGGAGCGGTTTTGACGGTGGCTTTACCTTTAAAATGGATGATGAGCGAGAGTTGCTCTGCCTGTTCGGGCGTATGCCTGAGTACTTCGGTAAAACACTGAATGACCCAGTCGAAAGTATTGTGGTCGTCGTTGTACACGATAAGTTGTGCCGGTTCGCCGGAGCCGATATCCGAAAGTTCCTTTTCGATATCCACTTCTATGAGTTCTTCGATGGCACTGTTGTCAAACATTTTTATGAAAATTTATTTACGAATAACGAATAATAGATTTTGAATCGCAGTCTTTTATTTGTTACCTGTGTTAGTTTAAACTTTCCAAGGTGCGATTAATTGCCTCAAAGTTCGGCAAATCTCCGGCAGATTCCAAAACTTCGGCGTAGCGAATGACACCTTCTTTATCCACCACAAAAGCGGAGCGTTTTGATACCCCGCGCAAGCCCATCGTAAATTCTTCGTACAGACAGTCATAAGCTCTGGACGCCTCTTTATTAAAGTCGGACAAAAGCGGAAAGTTCAGATTTTGGTCGGCTTTGAACTTGATTTGCACGAAAGGCGAATCTACCGAAATGCCGAGCACCTGCGCGTTCACGTTTTGGTAATAAGCAATATCGTCGCGCATTTGGCAGAGTTCTTTGGTGCACACGCCCGTGAAAGCCATCGGGAAAAAAAGCAGCAACACATTCTGCCCCTGAAAATCGCTGAGTGAAACCGGCTTCTTCTCGTCTGAAAATAAAGTAAAAGTGGGTGCTTTGGCGCCTGGGTTTAAGGCCAGACTGATTAGGTTTATAAAAGTTTATCAAAGTGGATGAGGGATAATGAAGGATTTTCTTTCAGCCGCCTGCATCCGTTTTAATGAAAGAATTCGTTGTTTTGCGCCACCAAAACGCCGTTTCAAATATTTTGTTCAAAGATAAAAATGCAACCGGTACAACGCGCCTATCTCGAACTCCACATTGCGGTTTTTCTTTTCGGGTTCACCGCCATTTTGGGCGATTTGATCAGTCTGCCTGCGTTGAGCCTGGTGTGGTGGCGTGTGGCGCTGACCTGCCTGAGCCTCTTGTTTTTTATTCGGCTGAATGAAAT
>CALMIT010000902.1 GCA_937864255.1 uncultured Saprospiraceae bacterium | reverse complement strand
TCGTGACCTCAAATTCGAAACCCTTGAGATAAAGCAAATCTATACTTTTTTGTTCACTATTGTTGGGGCTGGGCTCGAAAAAAAACCCGCTGTTTTTTCAATAAAAACCACCGCCGTAAGTGAATACGATAGAGCTTTTATTGTAAAAAACGTACGAAATCATCGTGGAGAGCGCATCCTCGTCAATGCCCGGGTATGTTGCCAAACTGCCTTTTGCTTTCAATGCCCCGCTCAAACTGAGCGTGGTGGGCGATTGCACTTCATAAGCATCAAATCCGCCGCTTTGAAAAAATTCTCTTCCCTCCGAAGTACTACCATCTATGTCAAGTCCGGTCATGTGTATGATCGGAACTTGCCTGGCGCCGCCACTGACGGCATCAATAAAATCAAGCTGGAAAGTCACGCTTTTTTCACCCGCGGGGTCGTAACTGCCGCCGCCGTTTATCCAGTTGTAGTCAATGATAGGCTGGATGGCGTCGTCGTAGCCGCCGTAAGATGATGCCGGCTCGTCAATATTGTGGATGACTATATCCGAGTGAGATTTTGACAAAATGGTGAGGCGCGCTTTTGTATTCGGCACCACATTCGAAAATTCGTAAACAGAGCCGACGGCGCTTGCAGAGCCTGAAATCAAAGTCGGATTTCGAAAACTAAAAACGGGTGCGTTGCAACGGCAATCCGGATCGCTGGAATCAATCAGACCGTCGTCATCGTCGTCAATGCCGTTATTACAAATTTCACTACAAATGCGAATGGTCACGTCGTCAAGCGCAATTTCGGTTTTGCTGCCGGTTCCAAAATCTGCGGCTTCGAGATAGATATAAATATTTTTACCCGCGTGCGCGGAAAGGTCTTGCACAACTTCTTTCCAGGCAGCATCCCTGTCGCTGGAATTTCCTGTGGCCGAGGCTATCGTCTGGATCAAAGATCCATTGGCGGCATTTCTGATTTGTATGTTTAAATAATCGGAAGCGTCGCCGTTGTCGGCATCGGCGTAGTAGTAATAAAATCTCAATTCCGCACAATTCGCGCCGGTCGGAATACAAATATTGGGCGACCGCGCCGTGGCTACCCCGCCATCCAAATCCTGTCCGTTGTCATTGCCGGTCAGCAGGGTTTGGTTGCCGCCATGTGCGGCAATTTCCATCTGAGTGGAATTGGTGACGTACGGATAAGGCACGCCTATTTCAAAGTTTCCGTCTGTAGCCGCACTGCCCAAAGTCCAGGCATTGTCTCCTGATGTATTTTCGAAATTTGCAGAAAAGAACAAGCCGGAAGAAGGAATATCTTTACAACCATTGCAATCCGCGTCGTATAAATCTTTGTGACCGTCGCCGTCGTCGTCTATACCGTTGCCGCAAAGCTCGATATTCTGAAACAAAGAGGCGTAACACGCCGAGTCAATATTTGCATAAATATCGGAGGAAAAAGTGACCCCGTTTTCGGTAGAAACCATCCAGGTGGAAAGTCCCCAGCCGCAGTTTTCCGAATTACCTCCTTTTCCTACCTGAAGGCGATAGCCGGGCTGTGTGCCTGTGATGGTGACGGTTCTGCCGGCATTACAACCCAATCCGGTCAGCGTACCCGTTACATTCCAATAATCCCAATTGACGTGGTTGGCGCCGCAGCCGGTTTTTTGAACATAACTTCCCTGAAACTGGCTCCAGCTTTTTTTGTCAGACAAAACAAGACTTCGCTCCCAGGCATCGGCGATGCC
>CALMIT010000901.1 GCA_937864255.1 uncultured Saprospiraceae bacterium | reverse complement strand
CGAACGAGTACACGTGTCAGGTCTTCCGTTCCTTCGACGGCGGACAGACCTGGCGGGATTTCAGAAAAGGACTGCCGCAGGAAAACTGCTTCGACATCGTGTACCGCCACGCGCTGGTGAGTTCGGGCGACGGTGTGGCTTTCGGTACCACCACCGGCAATTTATTTTTTTCCGACGACCGGGGCGAAAGGTGGCAGGCGATTTCCAATTATCTGCCGATGGTCCACAGCTTGCAGTTTGCCGATTAAAAAATCCGGATGATTACTTTTGTAAAAAAAAGTAGATGCTGCGTACCATACTTTTCCTGATTGCTACCTTGATAGCCTTGCCCGTCGTGTCATTTTATGTTGACCAGCCGCTTTCAGAAATGCAGTTTGCGACGCTTCTGAAAGTCACCAAAATCATGCTGGGAGTGGCGCTGACCTGTTTCGCGGTAAGCGAAATCACACGCAATTACAGCCAGGTGGACAAACTCTGGAGCCTGCTGCCCATTTTGTATGCCTGGATTTTTGCGGCGGAAGCCGCCTTTGATCCCCGCATGACACTGATGGCTGCGCTGGTGACCATTTGGGGTTTGCGGCTCACGTTCAATTTTGCCCGCCGGGGCGGTTATCACTGGATTCCATGGCGGGGTGAGGAGGATTATCGCTGGAGCGTGTTGCGGCAGACGCCGCAGTTGCAAAAACGCCTGCCCTGGGCGCTTTTCAACCTGTTTTTCATTTCGCTTTATCAAAATAGCCTGATCCTGCTTTTCACCTTGCCGATCCTCGTCGCCTGGCAGGGTGGTGCGACGCCGCTCAACTGGCTGGACTATCTGGCTGCCGGGCTGATGCTTCTATTCGTGGTCACGAAAGCGGGGGCCGACCAGAAGCAAAACAATTTTCAAACGGAAAAATACCGCCGTAAAAATGCGGGTGAATCTTTGGGCGCTTACGCGAAAGGGTTTTGCGATCGGGGTTTGTGGGGACTGGTGCGCCATCCGAATTACGCCTCCGAGCAGGCAATCTGGTTGAGTTTTTACCTGTTCAGCGTAGCCGCCACGGGACGCTGGATCAACTGGTCATTGGCAGGCGCGATCCTGCTTATGCTGCTCTTCATCGGCAGTTCTGATTTCAGCGAAAAAATCTCCGCCGGCAAGTACCCCGATTATAAAGATTATCAAAAACGGGTTCCGCGGTTTGTGCCGGGAATGTGAGGGGACGGGGTGAACGGGAGACAAGGTGACGAGGAGCGAAAATACACTTTCATTACCCTTCATCCACTTTTATATACTTTTAAGATCGTAGTTCGTGGATCGTAGGGGAAGGGACGGGGAGAACGGGAGACGCGGTGACGGGGAGCGAAAATACACCTTCATTACCTTTCATCCACTTTCATATACTTATGAGTTCGTAGTTCGTGGATCAGAGAGGTGAGGACGGGGAGAACGGGAGACGCGGTGACGGGGAGCGAAAATACACCTTCATTACCTTTCATCCACTTTCATATACTTATGAGTTCGTAGTTCGTGGATCGGAGAGGTGAGGACGGGGGGAACGGGAGACGAGGAGCGAAAATACACTTTCATTACCTTTCATCCACTTTCATAATCAAAATATTCCAAAGACCAAGCCCCAAAGACCAAAGACCGAATTAAAATGTTCCGACATCAAAGCGGGCGGCAGTAATTTCTATAAAAACCAGGGTGGGGAAGGTGGCAGCGGCGCCATTTGATTTTCGCGGGAAGACGAGCCTTTTTAGCGGGAACCGAAGTCCGCCAAGATTTTGGTGGTTGAAGCAATAATGGGCAGCTTTTGCCCATGAAGCAAATACCTCCGGATCGTAATCGTGGCGGCGCAAGCGGTAATTTTCATCAAAATAAAAAACCTGCTCAGCGCTGTGCGTAGCGATGCCGGCGGGAAATTCCCCGGTCAGTTTTTTCCTTTTTCCCCCCGCCTCTTCCCAGTCGCCGACCGACTGAATTTCCACGCCTTCAAAAGTCAGCAACCAGGGCATGGTCAGGTAATTCCAAAGCGCATAGCCGGCGAAATACAACAAGTCCAAATCGTCCCACCACAGCAGTCTGCGCAAAGAATTGAAAGCCGCCCGCGGCTGTCGCCGCTCGGCGAAAATGTTTCCTTCCGGCGTTTCCAGACAAAGATTTTCGGGTGTGTAAATGCCACGACAGCCCGCTGCGGGATAATTCTCAAAAATCACTTTTTGTTCGTGCAAAAAGACAATGGTGCGGCGGCGACGCAAACCTTTTCGGTTCCAGCGCGAGGCAAAAGCCAGTCCGCCAAATCGCAATTCGATGTGTAAAGTCGCGTGTTTTTGCCAAAGTTCGAAGCCGCCGTTGTTGCTGATGATTTAGGAAAAAAGTGTGTATTTTTTATTCTTTTGTCGCTTCCCCCTGCCAGCCCCCCCCCCGCCATTTTATGAAAATCACCCAGTAGTGTCAGGTTTGAAAAATCAACACTTTGCGTCATGAAAATGCCGATGCTTTTATGCGTCGGATCGATAAAAAAGTAGGTCAGGTAAGCGCCCGGCCAGGCGCAGTCGCCCTTGCTGCCCATCAAAACTTCCGCCGTCTGCACGCCGAAACCCAAACCGAAACCGTTGCAAATCGCCGGCATGCCGGGCGTGTGGGGCAGTACGCCCGCAGGTAGTTGGTTTTTCATCATTTCGGCGACGGTTTTCGGCTTCAGCAACCGCGCGCCATCGAGTGTGCCGCCGTTGAGCAGCATCCGGCAAAAACGCAGGTAATCTTGTGCCGTGGAAACCAGCCCGCCAACGCCTCGCGGGTAATTTTTACCGTTGAGATAAGGGCTGTTTCCATCGGCGCCTTCCACTTTTTTCAAATCGGCCGCATAAACGGCGGCCAGACGATGCGCCTCGTCTTCTTTCACCCGAAAACCGGTATCGTTCATTTTTAAAGGTTTGAAAATCCGCTTTTTAAAAAACTCGTCTATTGATTCTCCGGAAACGATTTCCACGATACGGGCGAGTACGTCGGTACTGAATCCGTAAGTCCAAAATTCGCCCGGATGGTGCGCCAGCGGCAGTTCGGACAAGCAGTCCACTTCAGCTTTCAAATCGGCCGGGCGCTTTTCCTGCAGCACTTTTTTATACACTTTTTCGGCTTCCGTATTTTGAAAAAGGTTGTTGGCAACGCCGCTTGTGTGGGTGAGCAAATCTTTAATCGTGACAGAACGGTGCGGTTTTTCTTCGATGCCGCCTTCGCTCAGCACTTTTACATCTGCAAAACCGAGCAGAAATTTTTTTACGGGGTCATCGAGTTTTAATTTTCCGTTTTCTACCAGCATCATCACTGCCACGCTGGTGACCGGCTTAGTCATAGATGCCAGCCGGAAAAGGGTATTTTCTGCCATCGGAATACCGGCTTCGATATCCTGCTGTCCAAAAACATCGAGCCAGATACGGTCGTCTTTCGCCAGCAAGATGACGGTGCCGGCGAATTTTCCCTCATTTACTTTTTGATGAAAATAATCCCGGAGGTTTAAAAAATCTGTTTTTGCGGCGGGTTGCGCGGGGGGAGCCAGGGCCAGTAATTGGACGAGAAAACATAAAAAAACGGGTGATTTCTTCATTTGAACTCTTTCTGGCAAAAATACCCGCCCGGAAATTAGGCGGACACCTGCGCAAATGCCATTTTTGAGGGGTATTTGAGCCAAAAATTTTTGATATGAAAAAAGTAGCCGTACTGATACCGCGTGGCGAGACCATGACCAGCGCCGTCGTAGCGCCCTACGTCATTTTTACCAAAGTGAACGAAGCACTGGAAAAAATGGGACAAGTACCGGCCTTCGATGTCCAGCTCGTCGGCTGCGAGCGATTGCCGGCGCTTGACCGGGGCGTATTCCGGATACAGCCGCACTGCTCTCTGTCGCAGGCGACCGGGTTTGATATTGCAATCGTGCCGGGCTTCACGAGCGAAGCTTCGGAGGCCCTGGCTCAAAACCAGCCCTTAATTGCCTGGCTGAAAAAGCAACACCTGGAATACGGTACGGAGTTGGCAAGTCTGTGCTCCGGCGCTTTTTTTATCGCCGCCACGGGTCTGGCGGACGGTAAAAAAATGACCACGCACTGGATGTACGCGGGCGCTTTCAAGGCATTATTTCCAAAAGTGAAACTGCTGAGCGACCGCATCGTGACCGACGACGGTGGCATCTACGCCAGCGGTGGCGCTTATTCTTCGCTCAACCTGATCCTGTACCTGCTCGAAAAATTTTGCGACAAAACGACGGCGCTCTGGGCTTCCAAAGTTTTTCAGATTGACTTGCACCGTAACTCGCAAAAGCCTTTTGTGATTTTTAATAATCAAAAATCGCACGTGGACGAACAAATCAAAAAAGTGCAGGACTACATAGAACAGAATTTCGACCACAGCCTCACGGTCAACGAACTGGCGGCGCAGTTTGCGTTCAGCCGCCGCAATTTCCTGCGCCGTTTCAAAGAAGCTACGGGCAACACACCCATCGAATACCTGCAACGCATGCGCATCGAAGCCGCCAAGCGCCTGCTCGAAAATAGTCCGAAAAATGTGGAAGAGGTGGTAGCCGCCACCGGCTATTCCGACAGCAAAACCTTCCGGCTGCTATTTAAAAAACACACCGGATTTTCGCCGCTGGCTTACCGCGTGAAGTATCGGCAGGGGTGAGGGAGATTGGGTGACGAGAGACAAGGAGCGTAATAAACCTTCATAATCCTTCATCCACTTTCATCCGCTTCGCAAGTTCGTAGTTAGTAGATCGTAGGGGAGTAGGCAGACAAGTGACTATGTGAGGAGAGACTGGACTTTAAGTTGCTTTGTGTCCCTCGTGCCGCCTTTGTGTCTTTGTGTTTGAAAAAGAAACCACGGAGGGCACAAAGGATTTTCACAAAGGACACAAAGATGATCTAGCAGAGGCGCAGCGGAGGTGGAGATTGAGTAGTATGTATCGCCGGAAGTTTTTTACCTTAGTTGCGCGATTCTAACTTTACTGAAACTCTTTAACTATGGAGCCAATATTGCCGGGTTTGCCCGTGGAAATAGTCGGCAGCATGATAGACAGGTCGTTTGATTTTATAGCCGGGCAGGTGGGACAAAGCCTGGACTGGAAAGAATGGAAACAGAAAAATCACCTTACCGGCGACCAAAACAATTTCCTTGACGTGTACGTGGAAGCCGTTGTCGCTTTTTCGAAGGCAGAAAAGCCGAAGTTTTTGAAGCATTTTTTTAAAGAGCAAAGCGTCGTAGATGCCCTGTACCAGCATTGGTATAAAAATCCAGGGTCGCTTTTTTACACGTCTTTAAAAGGTCTTTCTGCTCATTTTCAAATACAACAGCAACTGGCAGAACACAGCCTGGAAGCGGAGAAAGAAATTGCTTTTTTTGAAAAATGCTTCCGGGAGGCAGGCAATTACAGCCGGACGGTGGGGGAGCGAGAAGACAGTGAGCGATTGAAAAGTGTAGCGGAGAAAATGGATAAGCTATCACCCAGCAATTCCAAACCTCCTCGCGATCTCAACCATCTGCCTTTCATCACGATAGAAAAGCAGGCTATCGGCAGAGATGAAGACGTGGATGAGCTGCACCATTTATTACAAAACA
>CALMIT010000900.1 GCA_937864255.1 uncultured Saprospiraceae bacterium | reverse complement strand
GATTGGGGTCCAAAACCACTTCTGGCGCAGCGTCGGGCGAGTTTTGTCTGTACAACACGCTCTGATTTTGCAAGCCGTCATTTTTAAAATAATAAATCTTGTCGCCCACCAAAAAAGGCGCTTCGAAGCGCTCATAATTCCAAAAATCTTTGAGGCGGTTTTCGATGGCGTCGCGAAAAGGAATTTTATCAAGATAGCCGAAAGTGACTTCGTTTTGTGCCTTCACCCAGGCTTTCGTCGCTTCAGAATTATCGTCTTCGAGCCAGCGATAAGGATCGGCCACCCCGCGTCCGTGGTAATCGTCTGAAACTGTGGTATCGCCCGGCGTTTGCGGGTATTGAACGGCAAATTGTTCGAAGTTAATTTTTGCTTTGTTTTGATTGTTTTCCATCCGGCAGGAGACAAAAACACTTAATGTTAAAGCTGTGAAAACCAGTAGTTTATTCATGTCGTATTTTTTATAATTTAAAATTTATTCCCATTTTTGCTTTTCCGAATTTTGCTTTCTAAAAAGTAAAACGGGCATTGTAAGCATTTGAACAAATCACTCAACCACAGGTATCTGATGCAGCAAAATAAAAAAATATTTCTTGTTTGCCAGCTATGTTTGATAGCGGCATTTGGATTTTCGCAGGAAATAAAAGTGAACGAAAAAGGGGAGAAAATAAAGGTTTATCAGGACGGCACCTGGATAAAACTTTCCGATACGGACGAGTTGCCTGATCAAAAAAAAGGCATTGCCTCAAAGCCGGAAAAAACTGCTGCAAAGCAGACCGATACCAACCAGCAAAACAAAAAAACGGAGCAACCGGAAGCGGGCGATTATTTTATCAAAAAGAAATATCGCCAGGATTTGGAAGATGAACTGAAACAGGTGAGAAACATGAATGCGCCCAACAATGACGCATTTATAGACGCGATAAAAGCCAAAATAAAGGAAGCGAAAAAGGAAGAAAAAATAGCCTATAAAGCCTACCAAAAATCAAAAAATAAAACGACAAAACCGGCGCCTTCCGAACCGGTAATCGCGACAAAACAGCCGGAGGAAAAACCCAAAAACATAGAAAAAAAACTAACCGGCAAGCCCGCAAAAACTGTTGAAACAGCGGAGGAAAAAAATGTCGCAGAAGTTGAAAAAAACATCCCGGAAAGCGCCGCTCCGACAGTCGTTCCCTGCAAACTGGCGCTTGACGAAACTTCTCAGAAAACGGGCACAAAAACCAAAGAAACCGAGTTTAAGAATCTTTTTTCATTTACGCCGGCCCCACTTCGAAGCTATTTTCAAAACAGAGATTTTATGGACTGCCGGAGCAGCATTTCGCTGGCGGCAGACCAGTATTTTTTGAACCTCGAAATTCGTTTTCACTCAGCCAATGCCGTCAATAGTTACGGCAAACTGGCCGAAGGTTCGTTTTTGGATGTCCGCTTTATTAATGGCGAAAATTTGCGACTGCTCAACCAGGACGGCGACCCGGGCAAAGCGGATCGCGAAAAAGACGAGTACCGCTATCATGCGCGCTACCTGCTCGACAAATCTGCCGTAAAAGCGCTGAGGAAAAATGAACTGGATAAAATTCGTATTTTCTGGAGCAGCGGGTTTGAGGATTATGAGGTTCACCACCTTGATTTTTTCAAAGATCATTTTAGTTGTCTCGACGCAAATATTTAGCGCTAAAACTTTTTCGGATTTGATTATTTTATGCTGACTTCCTGTGGTGTGATACCGGTAAGTCCGCTTTGCAGAAAAGATCAAATGAAAAGTTATCTTTGGCTTGAATTTAGTTAAGGATAATTTGTGAAATCTTACTTCCCATGGTTATTGCTGCTGATAACTTCCTTTCAGTGGATCGGAGGCAGGTTGATTTATTCTGAAATTGTTTCCATCCATGTTGAGCGTGAAATGTCGGAAGTGGAACGCCGCTTAGCCGATTCGATTGAAAAAGAAACAGGAGTTGAAGCGCACGTCAAAATTATCGAAGAAAATTCCAACCTCAATACGCTCGGCTACAGCAGCACTTTTGTGCTGACCCGCGAAATGGACGGGAAAGAATATCGCTTTCTGCTCGACAATCATTCGATACAAATTTTTGAAGTGGAAATTTTTGACGACGCTGACGACGACAGCGATCGCCAAAATCCGAAGGCGCCCATCCCTCAGCGACTTTTTTCGGATTATACTATCCCGAATTTTTTACCCCTTTTACATAAAGTCATAGAAACGACTACTACTGCTGATTTTGTTTATCATTTTTTCGCGGAAGAACTCTTTCCCGATACCCTTACCCCGCCGCCCGAAGTGGTCTGAATTTCAATATTTTAATGCAATTCTCCGGCGTCATTTTCATCTGCTTGCAGGTGAAATTGGCTATTCCGGTTTTCAGGATAAGCGCGAGTTTTTGCTTTCGCTCATTCAGACATGTTATATAACCTTTTGAACAAAAATTTTATTCGAAAAATACCTATCATGAAAAAGTCAATTTACATTATCACCACCATACTCTTTTTTTTGGCTGCAAACGCGCAACTGAGTGCGCAAGGCTGTGTGGCCATCCGCCAGTTTTCTACCTGCAACGGCAATAATCTTTCATCCAATCTGCTCTCTAAAGGCGAGTGGCAACTGGGCATGAATTACCGTTATTTCAAATCGTTTCGCCACTTCAGAGGTACGCACGAAGAACCCGATCGCGTAGCCAATAACACCGAGGTGATCAACCATTCTCACGCTTGGGATTTTACAGTGACGTATGGCGTTGGCAAGCGTTTGTTTGCCAGCTTTACGCTGCCTTTTGTTTTGAATACACGCTCCTCACTTTATGAACACGGCAGGACAGAACGCCACTACAGTTTTTCGAGAGGCGTCGCTGATTCGCGCTTTGGGTTGGGTTACTGGCTGATTTCTCCTGAAAAATATTCCAAAGGCAATATTTCTATCGGACTCGGCATCAAACTGCCTACCGGAAATTACAATGCAAGCGATATTTTTTACAATGTGGGCGTAAATGGCTCACCGGAAGTACGTCCGGTGGATCAATCCATTCAGCCGGGCGACGGCGGTTTTGGCGCTACGCTGGATTTGCAGTTTTATCAGCAAATTACAGGTGGATTGTATGTGTATGGCGGAGGATTTTACCTTTTCAATCCGAGAGACATAAACCGAACTCGCCCATTTAGAGAAACATTAAGTCCGGTTTTGCAAAACGAAGCCATCATGTCCGTGCCGGATCAATATTCGTTCAGAGCGGGTTTCAATTACGCTTTAAGCAATGCTTTTGGCATTTCTGCGGGTGTTCGCTACGAGGGCGTGCCTGTGGAAGATCTTATTGGCGACAGCAATGGATTCAGACGGCCGGGCACGGTTTTGTCAGTTGATCCGGGTATCAGCTACATGAAAAATAATATTTCATTTAGTCTCTCTGTGCCGTTTGCGATAAAAAGAAATCGCCCGCAGAGTTTGACGGATTTGGAAACCGAGCAAATGACAGGCACGCCGCGCAACGGCGATGCTGCTTTTGCCGATTATATGATCAATGTCGGAATTGGTTACCGTTTCCACAAAGGAGGCATGGGCGAAATGCCCGGCATGCCGAAGTGGGAAGGTCTTAAAAATTAAAAATACCATTTTGTAAAAAATCCGCGTGCCGGCTCAACCGGTTCGCGGATTTTTTATTTGGCGCAAAACTGCGAGATATTTTTCCACGAATTCGTCCGCTTTTTTGCGGCGATATTGCATGACCCAACGAGGGTGAGGCAGCGGGATGATTTTTTTAAAAAAGCAGTTTTCGAGGTTTATTTTTTCAAAAAAACGAAAATTCTGCCCCTCGCCGATGCAAATCGCCGCCTCCCTGTTTGCGCCAAAATCCATTTGCCTGCGGATGGATTGGACGATGAAAGGCGTCACGGACTTTTCGAGCGCGCGGTCGTCGTAGTAATTGTAATTTTTACCGTCTTTTACAAAACCGAGCGGGGAGAGCGAGGTGATGTAAAAGTGTTTGTAAAATGCTTCCACGCCGCCGAATGCTTCCAAAATTTGGAAAATGAAAACGGAAGACAATTCGGGTTTTGGGTGAAAATCGTTTTCGATTTTTAAAACTTCTTTCAGCCTCAGCGGGTCGGTGAACGGAACGCCCGTCACGCCTGCGCCGAAGCGCCCGGGATTAATGCCAAACAAAAAAGTACGCGGTTCGCGGTCGTTGAAATATTTCATAAAAAACTGCTCCATGACCGATCGCGTCATTTTATTTTGATAAGGAAAAAGCACTTCCACGCCCGCCGGCACGGGCAAATCCGGGTTCAGTCCGAAGTGAAAATCCAAAACCTGTTTTCCAAAAACTGCGGGCATAATTTTTTGATTTTACATCACTGAAAGCAGCCATTCGCGCTCGGCCACGTACCTGGTTTTACGCACCGTTTCCTCCAATTTTGTCAAAGCCGGTTTGTTATTCGGCGGTATGCTGATCAGTTTTTTCATGAATTTTACCAAGTTTTGATACATCTCGCGGTGATAGCCACCTTCACGGTGACGGCGCAGGTAAATTCCAAAACTTTCCAGCAGCGACGACAGCGCCTGTATTTCATTTCTTTCAAAATAAATGCGCAGCATCATCCGGCGCGCGTCAAAATTTTCGAGCATGTCTTTCAATTCTAACGCGGGCAGCAATTCCAGCGCCTGGTCGTAATTATTGCTCCTGAAATAATACGTCGCGAGGTTGTAATTATAAATATTTTCCTGTTCGCGCGGCATCAAAAACTCCCGGAATTCTTTCAAATACAGCAGCGCCCAGTCCCACTCGCCCAGCGCCATCGCGGTGGACAAAATATTGCGGTAAGTGAATTTTGAAAGATAGCCGTTTTCGAGAAAAACTTTGTGGTGCAGTCCGCCCCGATACAAATCAAAAGCTTCCTGGATGTAATTTTTGTCGCCAGCGTTGATTTGCCGGATGCACACATTGATGGCCAATACGTAAAAATCGCGCAAATCAGAATCGGGAAATATCGTGGCTTCCGTTTCCAAAATCTGCTTGAGCCGTTTTAAAAAATGAACGTTTTCGGGTGACTCGAGGGCTTTGTAGCTGGCATACCAGGCTTCCACGGCCAGGTTATTTTTAAAAATGCCGGACTCCGTGAGTCGCAAAGTTTCTTGCAAAAAAGGCACTTCCAGCAAGGTGCATCCCTGTCGCAAAATGTTAATCGCCACGTACACGCCGAAGGCTTCGTTGATGCTGCCAAGATTTTCCGAGCCGCCGCGCTTTCGCTGGCGCGTCACCTCCCAGGCTTCCAGTTCGATGTTGAATTTTTTGAGGTAATATTGGTCGGTTTTAAAATCTGACTTTTCCAATTCCGCCCGCGAGCGCTGCATTTCTTTTTCAAAAAGATCGTCGAATCCTCGTTTTTTCAAAAAGCGGCAGAGTTGAAGATTGACCTGATCGCGGTCGGCTTGCCATTCTTTCCAGGCGAATGTCTGTTTTATGACGTCCATCAAATAAGTCATCAGATGGCGCATTTTGCCGTCGTCGTAGTTGATGGATTTTTTACTTTGTGTGGCAAAAACGTAGTGAAATGCAGCTTCTTTTTCGGGCAGTGCGACGGCTTTTTTACGTA
>CALMIT010000899.1 GCA_937864255.1 uncultured Saprospiraceae bacterium | reverse complement strand
TTTTGCGCAAACTTTCATCAAAAACCCATGAAAGGCGAGCTATGAAAACAAAACATCAAGCCGGGAGAATTTCCTTTATGGACTTTCTCCCTATCTTTTTACAATGGTCATTACTCTTACATAGCTCAAACCTGTAAAAACGCCAATGGCATTTGCATCACCATCTAAATTGCTTATGATTCTGCTGGGTTGACCAAATGGGTTTCCATTAGATGCGGCTGCATTGAAAACGCTTTCCAAATAATCAAAATATGCCGGAGAAATATGATAAAGTGTATTGTAAATAGTATCTCCTTCTGGAAAGGTGTAACCCGTACCGAAGACAATCTTCCCATTTTCCGCAAATCGATCGGTAGCAATAAAATCTTGTTGTGGAATACTGTCGGTGAGGCTGTTCCAATGCAATTGCCGTCTGAAAAAATTCTCCGCTGACAAGTTTGCATCTTTAAAATAGGTTAGCACCCGAGCCAGTGAATCTTTAACTTCGGCGCTTTTGAATTCTACCACTACGCTGTCAATCGGTACAATCGGTAGAATTTTCGTGGCGGAGGTAATAGTCTTGCCGTTGGCCAACCTTATTTCCAATTCAAAATCATTGTCAAAATCCTCCGGCACCAATTCCGTATTTCCATAATTGAAAACTTTTTGTGTTTGAAAATCAATGTAAATACCTTCCGCAAGCAAATATTCTTTGTCTTTATTTCTGATAATCACGGTAGCGCCTTTTTCCTGAATATTTTCCAGAAAACCTGTTATGTCGGCAGGAAAAGGGTCAAAATAGCTGGCGCTTTTAGTCAACAAAAGATAAAAAGGTTTGCCGGGTTCCAAATAACATTCGACAACGGGCTGGGATTCGTACACGGGAAGGTCAAGGTCAATTTCTTTTTCAAGATTGCAGGCTGCAATGAATAAAATGAAAAAAGCGGAACCGAGAATATATTTTAAGAAATGCATGATTTTCAAGTTATTTTTTGTGAAGAATTAAAATTTAAAATTCCAGGTCAAAGCAGGTAAAATGGGAAACAACGAAACCTGTTTGGCTGCCAGCCGCTCAGGAATATCAAATTCATTACCGCTATTGTTGTTATTATCGTCCGCGTATTGCGGTTCAATGTAAATAAAGAAAGCATTGCGGCGATCATAGGCATTGACCACACTGATAGTCAAGTCGCTCTCACCCCATTTTGGAAAAAATTTGATAATAAAATTCAAATCTAACCTGTGAAAATCAGGAAGACGCACATCGTTTCGATCGCCGTAAACAGGCACAAAAGTCTGTGCATTACCACCGTAAACATCCTGAAAAGAGTAGCGACCTCTCGGCAGCCAAGTGAGGTCGCCGCTGCCGTACACCCAGGTGGCGCTTGCGGTCAGCCGGCGATTGATTTCATACATAGCGACCACGCTAATGTCGTGCCTGCGATCGTACCGCGGCGAATAATAGCGACCGTTCATAACGGTTCCTTTTGGGCCTTCGAAATTTCCTCTTTTTATAATCGAATAAGTGTAGCCAATCCAGCCGGTGAGTTTTCCTTCTCTTTTTTCGACGCTTAATTCGCTGCCGTAGGCATAGCCGTCGCCGAATACAAATTCCTGTTCAAGATTGTCATTGGCAAATAATTCGGCGCCGTCAATAAAATCCACCTGATTGTCCAGCCATTTATAAAAATATTCATTGGTCAGAAAAAAATCTTGCCCCAGAAGGTCAAACAGCCACGAACCGCCAATAGCCACCTGATCAGATTTTTGAGGTTTTACAAGTTTGGTGGAAGGATACCATACGTCGGTTGGCAACGAAATCCCGGAATTGCTTACCAGATGTAAATATTGATACATCCGCGCGTAGCTGGCTTTGAAAGATAATTTTTCATTCAATTTGAAATTGGAGGCAAAGCGCGGCTCCACGCCGTAATAAAACTCTCCGTCATTTGAAAATCCGGAAAGACGAAGTCCTCCATTCAACGTCAGCCTTGGCGTAATGTCGTAATCGTCTGATATGTAAGCGCCATATTCCATTCCGTCAAAATCCTGTCCGGCGGAAAAAGAAATTTCTCCGTCATCACTACCGGCTTTTAGACGCCCTACTGTAAACAGGTGATAGGTAATATTTCCGCCATAGCGGAGCGTATTTTTTCTATTCAGATTTTGATAAAAATCAGTTTTAAAATTAAGGTCTTTGATTTTTGAATCCAGATTAAAAGAAAAGCCCGTGAGGCGGTTAGATATTTCGTAGCGATAATCTGAAAATGTGAGCGTGGTATTGGAAAAAAGGCGAGGATTGAATGTGTGGTTCCAGCGCGCAGTACCCGTCGCATTTCCCCAATCAAATCCAAAATCAAAATTATCATTTTCAAATCCGAAAAAATCCCTGCCAAAGTAGCCGCTCAGGTACAAGTGATCTTTTTCGCTCAACTCGAAATTCACTTTTGTATTCAGATCATAAAAATAATAATCGGGAATCGGGTTGTAGTCTTCATTTGATTCATTGGCGCTGTTTATACCACGTGTGATGAGATCAAAATAAGTACGCCTTCCTGACACGATAAACGAAGATTTCTCCTTTCGTATCGGTCCCTCCAGCGTCAGTCTCGACGATATCAAACCGATACCTCCCTGTCCGCTGAATTTTTTATTATTCCCTTCCTTGAGTTTTACATCTATCACCGACGATAAGCGTCCGCCGTACTGTGCCGGAAAACCGCCTTTGTACAGTTTCAAATCTTTAACGGCATCTGTGTTGAATGTGCTGAAAAATCCAAAAAGGTGGTTCGGATTATATACCAGCGCCTCGTCCAGTACGATGAGGTTTTGGTCTGCTCCGCCGCCTCTTACAAACAATCCTGTGGTACCCTCCGAGCCGCTCGGTATGCCGGGTTTGAGTTGAATGGTGCGCAAAATATCCGTCTCGCCAAGTATTGCGGGCAGCACTTTTACCTCGCGCGTGGTCAATGCTTCCACGCTCATTTCTGTGGAGCGCAATTGTTCCTGATAAGAATTTGCTTTTACAACTACTTCTTCCAGTTGTACGCCGGTACCGAGTTCTATATCCAGTTTTTGATTGGCGGTTAAAAATATTTTTTGGGTTACATTTTGAAAGCCGACATAGCTATATTCTACCAGAAAAGAATCGGCTGCCGGCAGAGAAATGGAATAAAAACCATACTCATTCGTGGTAGTACCTGTTTCGAGTTTTGACACATACACGGTGGCTCCGATCAATGTCTCGCCATTATCGGCGTCACTGATGATTCCGCTAAGTGTAAATGGCTGTTGGGCAAACAATCCGATGGCAAAAAGAAGATTACACCAAAGGAAAAATGATTTTTTGAGCATTTTATAAAATTTTTATCTCAAGAGATGTGTGTTAAATATTTGATTTTCAATGGTTTATTTGAAAAGGTGGCAAACATAAAAATCGAGTATCCAAAAGGTTCATATTTTTCTACAAAAAAGTGTTTTTTGCCAACGAAAGGCTCATTTTGGCTTTTTTGTCAAAAAAGGATACTTTTGAAAATGTCATTTGTATTCATTTCATTTTAAAAAAATCAATTATGGACAACTGGGTGAAAATTTTTAGCCACACGGATTTGCTTCAGACTAAACTTGCCGAAGATGTATTAAAGCAAAACGGTATTGAAAGCCATATTTTACACAAACCTGACTCTGTAATTCCTTCATTGGGACAGGCTGAACTGCTCACGCATGGCGATAAAGCCGAAGAGGCGATCAGAATTTTAAAGGCAAACGACTTTTTATGAGTTTATTCACAAACTTTCAATGGAAGCCTTTGTTTTTTCGGGTAAATACGTTCCCGATGAAATCCATTCTTTTTTCAATCATTATGTTGTCTTTCGGCGCAGTATCCTGTGCTCAGCAGCCTGCGGCTAAAGAATCTTCTAATTCCAAAACAGAAAATACGATGAATACGGAAGGACTTTCGGTTGCTACCTTGGGCGGCGGCTGTTTCTGGTGTGTGGAAGCTATTTTTCAGGAACTTGAAGGTGTGGAAAAAGTAGAATCCGGCTACTCTGGCGGTGCGGTAAAAAATCCCGCTTATCGCGAAGTTTGCAACGGAACTACCGGTCACGCGGAAGTCGTGCAAGTGTACTTTGATCCTTCCAAAATTTCTTACCAGGAAATCCTCGAAGTGTTTTTCACGACGCACGACCCGACTACGCTCAACCGCCAGGGAGCTGACGTAGGTACGCAGTATCGCTCGGTGATATTTTACCACGACGACGCGCAAAAAGCAGTGGCGCAAAAAGTGAAAGACGAGATAGCGCCCACGATTTGGGACGATGCAATCGTCACGGAAATCAGCCCTTTTCAGTCTTTTTACAAAGCCGAAGATTATCATCAAAATTATTTTTCTGACAATCCGAACCAGCCGTATTGCCAGATTGTGATCAATCCGAAAGTGGCCAAATTCCGCCAAAAATTTGCCGATAAATTAAAAAAAAACTGAGCATGGAAACGGAGTGGAATGAATTGACAGATTTTGAAACTTACGTCATCGTCAATAAAGGCACGGAAATGCCTTTCAGCGGTGAATACACCAATAACAAACTCCCCGGCACTTACGTGTGCCGGCGTTGCGAAGCGCCTTTGTATCGTTCCGAAGATAAATTTGAAAGTGGATGTGGCTGGCCGAGTTTCGATGACGAAATACCCGGCGCTGTAAAACATCAACCCGATGCCGACGGCCGGCGCGTCGAAATTCTTTGCACCCGTTGCGGCGGACATTTGGGGCACGTATTCAAAGGCGAAGGCTTTACTGATAAAAACACCCGCCATTGCGTGAATTCCGTTTCCATGAAATTCATCCCTAAAGAAAAATCCGAATAAAAAACTTAGCCCATCATGCCCGTTTTGTGCAGGATGGTCAACTGCGCGCCGTAGGCTTTGGCAATATTTTCCTCGGTGAAAGTAATGTCCGTATCGCCGGCGGCTACGAGTCTTTGATTGAGCATAATCACTTTATCAAAATATACCGGCACGGAAGAAAGGTCGTGATGCACGACCAGGAGCGTTTTGCCTTGCTCTGCGAGATTTCTTAGTATTTCAATAATGCGTTCTTCGGTGGTCACATCCACACCTACGAAAGGTTCGTCCAGCAAAAAAATATCAGCCTGCTGGCACAATGCGCGGGCGATAAAAACACGCTGTTGCTGACCGCCGGAAAGCTCGCCGATTTGCCGGTCTTTCAATTCCAAAATGCCGACGTCTTCCAGGGCTTTGGCAGCCAGTTCTTTATCCGTTTTGTCCAGTTTTTGAAAAACGCCTTTGTGCGGGTAGCGCCCCATCATTACCACGTCCATCACCGTGGCGGGAAATTGCCAGTCCACGTCGTCTTTCTGTGGCACATACACCACCTTTTTTCTTTGTTTTTGAATGGGCAATCCGTTGATTAGAATCTCGCCGCTATCCGGTTCGAGTAGTCCCAAAATAGCTTTAAACAAGGTGGATTTTCCGGCGCCGTTTGGACCGATTACGCCGTAAACATTGCCCGCGGCGATGTCAAGATAAATATTGGTCAGTACTCTTTTTTTGTCGTAAGAGACCGAAAGCCCCTTGATGGATATTGTTGTCATTGGTTGGGTTTTTTAAAAATCATTTCACTTTGTACCAGGTCTGTGTTCTGAAAAGCCCCGTCCAGTGTTTGCCGCGCACTTTGAGTTCGTCCGGTTTATTTTTTTCAAACCAAACGCTGCAGCCATATTCGTTGCCGTTTTCCGGATCCAGTATGGTTCCGTTTTTCCAGTAATAATCGTAAGGTTGCAGGTTTTCGACCACGAGCATACCCAGGATCGGTTGATTTTTTCGCGCGCCCGGACACTTGTCGCATTTTTTGTCGGGGCTTGATTTCAGCAGTTTTACCACTTTGCCGTGGTATTTATTTCCCTGTTTAAAAATTTCCACGTACGATTTTGCTTCGCCGGTTTTGTCGTCTATAGTTTTCCAGACGCCTTCCGGCGATGATTGCGCTAGTGCGTAGCCCGCAAAAAATGTCATCAGGAGAATCAGGTAATATTTCATGTATGAAGGTTTTGATTTTTCAAAAAAGGAAAATCAAAAGTAAGCCGCAAAACTTCAAAAGAGTTTTAATGAAGGATTAAAAAAATCTACCAAAGCGGCTTTTCCGTCTATTCATCGTCCAGCGCGGAGGGATGCCAGAAGTGTTTTTCAAAATCCACCACTTTGTCATTTTCTACTTTTACGCCTTCACTTTCCAGCATTTGCTGCATGAAAAAAGGCGTGGGAAAATGATGCCGCCCGCTGAGTTCGCCCTTTCGGTTGACCACCCGGTGTGCCGGCACGCCGTCCATCATCACGCTGTGATTGAGCGCCCAGCCCACCATGCGCGACGAACCCAGCGCCAGATAATCGGCGATAGCGCCGTAAGTGGTTATCCTGCCCACGGGCACTTTTTTGGTTACTTCAAAAACCAAATCGAAATAAGTTTTGTCGGAGCTTTTCGCCATAATCGGGGTCGTTGTGTAGCTTTGCGCAAAATAGGAATTTTTAAAAATGTTGAAAACAAATATCAAAGTCAGCTCGATCACCAACCTCACCGACGCGCGCTATTTTGCGGCTCGCGAGGTGCGATGGATGGGTTTTTGTCTGGACGAAAATGCTGAAAATTATATCCCGCCGCATATTTTCAAAGCTATCGTGGAGTGGGTGGACGGGCCGCAGATAGTCGGTGAATTTGGCTTGATGCCAGCGGCTGCAATTCGCAACACGGCGGCTGATTTGGGTTTAAAAATAGTCCAATTGGATTTTTTGGCGGGCGTAAATGTGGCGCAAGACCTCGCAGGAGAGTTTGAAATCATCAAAGAAATCGTCGTCGAGCCTGCTTCTGACGAAGCTACGCTGGCAGCCTGGATGGAGCAGTTTGCTTCTTTTTGCGATTATTTTATACTTGATTTTGAAAAAAACAATTTTTCAAAAAATGACCTTGAGAGCGGCGCGCCGGTTTCGATGAATTTTTTAAAACAAATTTTTCAAAAATTTAAATGCCTGCTGGCCATTCGCGAAAGTGCCGAAAACATGGAGTGGTTGACAGACGCGCTTCGCCCCCACGGACTTAGCCTGCGTGGCGGCGGCGAAGAAAAAACCGGCTTCAAGTCTTTTGATAATTTAGACGAAATTTTTGAAAAACTGGAATTGGAAGACGCATGAGCCAAACCGATCAAATACTCCGCCCCCACGCCGAGTACGAATACGCCGAAGAGTTGCAGGTACTCGCCGAACTGGACGATCACCCCCGCCCTTCCAATTGGAAATTGTCGCCCTGGGCGGTCGTCACTTACTTGCTCGGCGGAAAACTCAAAAACGGTTTTGAAATCGAAGCGAAATACATCGGCAACCGCCGCCTGATGGAAATTGCCGTAGCTACTCTCGCCACCGATCGCGCGCTGATGCTGCTCGGTATTCCGGGCACCGCCAAAACCTGGGTGGCCGAACACCTGGCTGCTGCCATTAGCGGCGACAGCACTTTGCTGGTGCAAGGTACGGCGGGCATGAGTGAAGACGCGCTGCGCTACGGCTGGAATTATGCGCGGCTGATAGCGGAAGGACCTTCCGATGCGGCGCTGGTGAAAAGTCCCGTGATGGCTGCCATGCAAGACGGCAAGATAGCCCGCATCGAAGAGC
>CALMIT010000898.1 GCA_937864255.1 uncultured Saprospiraceae bacterium | reverse complement strand
CAATTGTGCTGTGAAAGGCTGGCACACCGGCGCGGGTGGCAAAGTATCCAAAACCGTCACTGTGGTCTGGCAGGTGGTGTTTAATCCATAAGTATTGGTCACGGTCAGTGTTACCGTATTTGCTCCAATATTCAAACATGAAAAACTGGAGGGACTTGCAGAAAAGGTCAACGGACTTCCGCAAGCGTCATAACTTTGCTTTCCTATGGAATCCAAATCCGCCAAAGTAAGCGTATAATTACCCGTACCATCCAGATAAACGGTGATAGGATCACAAAAAGCAGCAGGAGGAGACGGCACGGCTTGTACGATGGTAGCACATGAATCTTTATTGCCGTTAAGGTCTTCCACAATCAACCACACTGGTATAGGTCCGCCGGTAATATTTGCACAAGTCAAAGTCGTCGGATTTGTGCTGAATACCAAATCTTGCTGTGGCGTACAGTTATCGTTGCTACCATTATCCAAAACCATCGGATCAATAGTAACCGTACCTGTCGGAGGGATAGAAATCGTAGTTAAAAACAAATTACATATCACACTCGGTACCACATTGTCTTCGATAGTCACTCTTCTCGTGAATGTGGTAGAATTACCGCAAGGATCAGTGGCAAAGAAATTAAAATCATAGTCGCCCGTGCTGTAAATTCCGCTGGCATCAAGCCCGTTTCCTACACGCACGGTCATGCCGTTTACACGATTTACTACGGCAAATGATCTCGCCAGATAAGTAGTATCGGCGCAATTGTCTGAAACAGAAAATCTTAAATTCAGATTTACCTGCGCTTCACAGTTGGCGTTGGCAGGTAATTGCAAATGAGAGCTGCTGGCCGTAAAAACAGGCGCTTCCGTATCTTGAATGGTTATGTTTTGAGAAGCCTGAGAAGTTCTTCCGCAATTGTCAATGGCAGTCCAGACTCTTCTCAGTATATAATTATAATAGTCGCATTGAAAAGGATCACCGCTTCTGCCTATTTCAAATGAATCCAATGTCACGTCCGGCGATGAATCACATATATCTATTGCGGACACTACAGGCAAACCCGGATGCGGATCATCACATTGTATTGTGACCGGTCCCGGGGGTGTCGGCTGAGCGCCTACCGTAACCGGATCAAAATCCAGGATCGGCGGCGCGCTGTCCAGAATTTCAATAGTTTGAACACAGGTTGAAAAATTTCCTGACCCGTCAGTAGCCGTCCAGGTTCTTTCTATGGAATAGCAATCCGGAAAAACGCCCACAACCGGCGCATCCGAAAAACTGATAATTGTCGGAGTATTCCAATCACAATTATCAACTGCCGTAGCAAAGCCGGTGGTTCCGGGAGAAGTAGAGGCGCCGCAGGGCAACTGAACATCGTTCGGACAAATAATAGTCGGCGGCGTGCCGTCAATTACGGTCACCAAAGTCACACAATTACTTGGTCCACCGGGACCGGTAAGTGTAACTGTGATCGGGATTGGCGAACCAATATTCACACAACTGACACTTGATTGGCTTAAATTAATAATAAATGCTCCACAGCCCGGCCCTGCAACAAAATCCTGCGGATTCAGCGCAGCCGTCCCTGAGAGCGGGTCAAGCGGAACATTCAATGCTGGTAAACAACTACACTGAGCCTGAAGGTTGGAACTACCAAACAAGAAAAGTCCTGTAAATAAAAACAGGACGTTTAGCATTTTCCCCAAAGGTCTCTTTTGAAAAGTAAATTTTCGGTGAGTAAAAGTGTGTTGTTGATGCCGGGCTATCGAAATAGCTTCATGTTCATGGCTATGGCCATGTAAAGGGGTATTCATGAATACCATAGGTTTAAATTTTTGGTTTATCAAACTAAGTAAATGGGTAAAACACGCCCGATCGAACGACGGACTTTTGAGGAGTAACATTTTATCGGTTTCGGGAAGTATTTTCATGTATTTATCAGAGCCTCCCCGTGCGCTCACAAAAGCACAAGTTTGGTGGAGGAAAATTCTAATTGCGCCTAAAGATATGAGGGGTTTCTTATTAATGCAAGTTTTGAAAAGCTCTCCAGGGCGCATTCAGAGTTTTTCATAATGAAAAAATTCCAATGCAAAATTACCTTAGCCCTTCACACGAGGCTATCCCTACAATTAGGTAAAATTTATTAAACAAAAAATTAAATATATGAGAAGCTGTTCAAGGAGAATCCCCTTACATCCGGGGCAAATATATAGATTTTTGTTATTTTTTCATTCTCTGAAAAAATAATTTAGAGCCCGACGGGTAGTTGATATAAAAAATATTCTCCGGCTTTTCAGGCAAGCATTTTATACATTCAGGTAGCTCATCAGCGCATCATAGCGCTCTCTTAAAGTATCCAGGTAATCCGTTTCATTAAAAGAAGCTTTTATCACATAATTGAACCGCTCGAATGTGGCGAGGATGTTCTGAATATTTTGCGTGTTGAGCTTTAGCGTGACGTCTATCTTTTCGGATTGGGGGTTGGAGGTGATAAATGAACTCAGGATGGAAATATTTTCAGACTCCACGATTCTTGA
>CALMIT010000897.1 GCA_937864255.1 uncultured Saprospiraceae bacterium | reverse complement strand
GGACTCCATTGATCTGCAAAACGGCGTTTTCGAAGAAGAAGGTTTGAAAATGTTGGAAAAATGGGAACAGGAAAGTACGCTGATGCTGCTCGACGGCAAAGGCAGACCTTCCGAAACTTTCAACCTGAACCAGTCACGCCCGGAAATTCGAAAACTGGATAGTAGCAGCGGCGACAATAAATACGATCAGCTTTTCGAAAATTAAAATTTTGAAAAGTGAGAAAGCCGGCTGAAGACATCTTCAGCCGGCTTTCTCTTTTATACGCCTGAAGTTGTTTGATTTTTACGCCTCCACACTTTCTTCTTTACTTCTGTACTCATCAATAGGCGGGCAAATACAAACCAGATTTCTGTCGCCGAAAGCATTGTCCACCCTTGCGGCTGAAGGGAAAAATTTATATCCCTCACGCAAATAGGGCAGCGGGTAGGCTGCTTTCTCGCGGGAGTAAGGATAATTCCAGCTATCGGTGGTCACCATGCCGAGCGTGTGCGGCGCATTGTGCAGCACATTCGAATGTGCGTCGGCTTCGCCGGAAGCTATTTCGTCTATCTCTTTTCTGATTTGCAGCATGGCGTCGCAAAAACGATCCAATTCTGCTTTGTCCTCGCTTTCGGTAGGCTCTATCATCAAAGTCCCGGCAACGGGGAACGACAAGGTGGGTGCATGAAAACCGTAGTCAATCAGACGCTTGGCCACATCCTCAGCACTGACCAGCGTTTTAAATGGTCGTAGATCAATTATCAACTCATGCGCGGCTCTGCCTTGCTCGCCGGTGTACAAAACCTGATAGGCTTTTTCCAGTCTCGCCTTGATGTAGTTGGCGTTGAGAATGGCGTATTTCGTGGCCTCAGTCACACCTTTTTTCCCCAGCATTCTGATATAACCGTATGAAATCAGCAAAATGCTGGCGCTGCCCCAGGGAGCTGACGATACTGACTTTATACCTTTTTTACCGCCCACTTTGGCGGAAAAATGTTTTGGCAAAAACGGAGCGAGTTTGTCATTCACACATATCGGACCCATGCCCGGACCACCGCCGCCGTGCGGTATGGCGAAAGTTTTGTGTAAATTCAGGTGGCAGACATCGGCGCCGATGTTGGCCGGATTGGTCAGACCGACCTGGGCGTTCATATTGGCGCCATCCATATAGACCAGCCCGCCGTTGTCGTGTATGATTTTACAAATTTCCTTAATCCCCGTTTCGAAAACGCCGTGCGTGGAAGGGTAGGTCACCATCAGCGCTGAAAGATTATTTTTATGTTTTTCTGCTTTCAATTTTAAATCGGCGATGTCAATATTGCCTCTTTCGTCGCACTCCACGACCACTACCTCCATGCCTACCATGACGGCGCTCGCGGGATTGGTTCCGTGAGCGGAGGAAGGAATCAGCGCGACATTTCTGTGCGCTTCCTTTCGCGAAATATGA
>CALMIT010000896.1 GCA_937864255.1 uncultured Saprospiraceae bacterium | reverse complement strand
GCCGATATTGAATGGCATTTCATCGGCCACTTACAAACCAACAAAGTAAAATTTATCGCACCTTTCGTGAGTATGATCCACTCGGTGGAAAGTTTCAAATTGCTGGCAGAAATCAATAAACAGGCAGCAAAAAATCAAAGAGTTATCCAGTGTCTGCTTCAATTCCATATTGCCGCCGAGGAGACCAAATTTGGATTGAGTGAAGATGAGGCGAATGAAATAATTCAAAATCCAGAATTCAAAAATCTGCAAAATGTGCGCATCGCAGGTGTGATGGGTATGGCGACTTTTACTGAAAACGAAGCGCAAATCCGCCGTGAATTTGTGCATTTGAAAACAATTTTTGAAAATCTGAAATCCGCTTATTTTCAAAATGATCCGGCTTTTAAAGAAATCAGCATGGGCATGTCAAATGATTACAAAATCGCATTGGAGGAAGGCAGCACCATGAATCGTATCGGCAGCATGATTTTTGGTGAAAGAGCCTGATCAAACGTCAGTTTTTTATCAGCTTCTTCACCGAATTGTATTTTCCGTCCCGAACAACTAAAAAATAAAGCCCGCTTTCCAAACCTGAAATATCTACCTGTCCGGCATCTTCGGTCAAGTTATCGCTGTACACCATTTTTCCAAAAGCATTAAAAATATTCAGGCGGCGCGGATGATTGTCAGATTTTTCAAATTCAAAAAATAAAAACCGGCTGGCGGGATTGGGAAATATTTTCCAGGTTTCCGATTCGGGTACGATGGTATTATTGCTCACTATTTCGCCCCTTACCGATAAATTCGTTTCAAAAAATTCCAGTCCTCCTCGCAAATTTCCGACCACCATTTCGAGCAGTTCGTCAGCATCTATGTCGCCCATCGCCATGGCAGTTCTTCTACCGGAAAAAATATTTCCAAAATAATTTGTTTCGAGCGTCAATGTTTCTGTCAGCCCATTTTCCGCGTTTTTGTACAGCCGCAAAGCGCCCTCGTCATTGCCGATAAACAAATCTGTTCTGTCTTCAAAACGCATCAAAAGCGGCGTGCCATAGCCGGTTTGACCAAAATTTTCACGGAGATCTATTTTGCCAAATTCCTGCTGATTTGGCGCGGTTGACACGCTGTTTCCGAATTGTGGAAAACCGGGCGTGCCGGTGTTTTCAAAATAATTTACATTGCCGTTCTGTTCTCCGACCAATATATCAGGCAGTCCGTCCAGATTGATGTCGCCAATGGCAGGCGCGCTAAAACCACCCACGTCAATACCTGAAAAATGTTGGCTTGGGTCTGTGAAGGCAAAAGGATTGCCCGCTCCGGCAATATTTTCAAGATAAAATAACTTTCCGTCCGAATTGCCGACCAACAAATCCTGATCGCCGTCTTGATCCAAATCGCCGAAAGCAGGCGCGAAAGACCAAATACCGTTGCTACTCCCGCCGGCGGGCGTGAATCGTTTCAGGTTCAGCCAGTCATTATCTGTCAGCACGAAACGCGGTTGAGTTGCAGAGCCTTGATTTTCAAAAAGTTGGAGGCGTGAATCTTTGTCGCCGCCGCGTACATAATACGATTCATTACCTACGACCAAATCCAGCAGCCCGTCGGCATTGACGTCCACAAAAACAGGATAAGCGCCCGTGCCGAAATCTATCATTTGTTCGGTCAGGAAATTTTTTTGCACAAATTCAAAAACAGGAAATTCATTCGATTGCACATTTTTATAAAACCAGACTGCGTCATAATCTTCGCCGCCGTTTTCAAAATTTTTGGTTGCCACCAAATCTTTCAAACCGTCATTATCCAGGTCCAAAAAAAATGAAGCCGGAAAGGATGCCAGATTCACGCTTAAATCATAACTGGGAAAAAACGTATCCTGGCTGTTTATCCAAGCCCGGTCGCAATTGCCGCCGTTTCTCGCCAGCACAAGGTGGTCAAAAGCCAAATCACCTAAAATCAATTCTTTGTCACAATCATTATCCAAATCCAGACTCAGCAGTGTAGATCCCGTATGCCGCAGTGAAATCGGGGTGTTTTGTCCCGGCTGACGTATGACTGCACAGTCGCCGATGCGGTCGGCAAGGTCAAGTTCTGGTGAAACACCCGATTCAAAAACCCCGCCCCAACAATCATCCTTTTTTATATAAATCAACGTGTCATTACCAAAACCCCGTTCAATGGATTGGTTGTCGTAAAGCTCAATCGTGCCTCCGGCAACATTGAAAGTCAACACATCAAGATCGCCGTCGCCGTCAATGTCGTCAATTGCAGGGATATCAAAAGCGGCGACATAGAGATTCGTGCGCCCGCCCGAATTGAGCGGGTAATACAACAAATCGAAAGTTTGTCCGGGAAAAAGCAACTTGGTAAAACCGAGCCGGTTGTTCTCAATAAAACCTTTATGGACTTCAATACCCGACACGCCCGGAGTACCCGAATACATAAAAATATCCATGATACCGTCTTTGTTGTAATCGCGCAAAAGCACCCAGTATTTTAAATCTGGAAAATTTTCGCGGTACTCAGGAGAAAAAACATAACGAGCCTCGCCGCCGTCTTCCTCAAGAATAAAAGGCAAAATCATATTGCCGATCCTGTCAAAAACGAACAAGTCCATTTTTCCGTCAAGGTTCAAATCAATTTCCGAAAACTGCACGGCGTTCAGACCACCCGCCCAGGCATTTGGCGTGGAAGGCCCGCCTATTTCTACTGGCGGGTAATTTCTTTCCACCGCTTGGGCAAAAAAAGTATGGCTTGCAAAAAGTGCGGCAAGCGTGACAAATGCGGAGCATAAATTTTTGATCATCTTCAAAATATTAAGTGGCGGTCTAAAATTCTCGTGGCTGCAAAAATCTCAAAGCTCGCCCATTTTCCGAAAATTAATTTGTAATCCCCGTTCCAAATTTCAAAATAAAAAATCCAATCCGTTGGCGCGCATCTCTTTTTTAAAATTTTACAAAGTCAACATTAATTTTAAAAGCATTTTGACAATAATAAGCTGCTTTTCTGAAAGAAAAAGTAAATTTGCAGACCGACCCCACTTGTCAGCGCATTTTGAATAAATGTTTCTGTTACAAGATTATAGTCCTACTATGAACATAATACTACACACCTTCCCTAAAGGCTTATACCGATTTTTCTGTATAACCACTTTCCTTTTTTCTATTCCGCTAATTTCAATTTCGCAACCGGTTTTCCAGTGGGATCGCACTTATGGCGGCAACGGCTGGGAAGAATTACAATCCATTCGACCGCTGCCAAACGGCGACATCATCATGGGCGGCAGTACCTTTTCGGACATATCGGGGGATGTGAGCGATGCGCCTTGCGATTCTTTTCAAAAAGGTGATTTCTGGCTGGTTAGAACTGACCTTTACGGCAATCCGCTCTGGAATCGGCGGTACGGTGGCAATGGGCTGGACAGAATTTGGTCTGTTTTACCTACGCGCGACGGCGGTTTTTTACTGGGCGGAGATTCAAACTCCGACGCCAGTTGCCTGAAATCGGAAGCCGGAAGGGGCGGCGACGATTTCTGGCTTATCAAAACGGATTCTGCGGGCAATCCAATTTGGGAAAAAAC
>CALMIT010000895.1 GCA_937864255.1 uncultured Saprospiraceae bacterium | reverse complement strand
AAAAAAAGCGGTAATCAGAGTTTCCTGGTGAGCTGCAAAATTTATAAAGCGAATTTTCAATGCTTTGAAAATCAGTTTTTTAGCATAAAAAATCGCAAAGTGTATTTGTAAATTTTTAAAAAAAGTTCCGCTATGAATTTAGCAGATATTTTTTCGGATTTTAAATCGGGTAAAAACATTGACCGCCCGACCATGGTGCGCGTTTTGGAAGACGTATTCCGTACTTTGATACGCAAGAAATATGGCTCGGATGAAAATTTCGACGTCCTCGGCAATACGCAAAAACGAGACCTGGAGCTTTGGCGCGTACGTGAAATCGTGCCCGACGGCGAGGTGACCGACGACCGCAGCCAGATTTCAATTTCGGAAGCACTGGCGATTGACGAGGAGTACGAAATCGGCGAAGAATGCTACGAGCAATTGCAGTTGATTGACTTTGGACGCCGCGCCATTCAGGCGGCCCGCCAAACGCTGATTTCCAGGTTGCTCGAACTCGAAAAAGACGACATTTATAAAAGTTATAAAGATCGCGAAGGCGAACTGGTTGTCGCTGAAGTGCATCAGGTGGTGAAGCGCGAAGTTTTGATCGTGGACGACGCGACCGGACACGAACTCAAAATGCCGCGCGAAGAAATGATTCGCGGTGATTTTTACAGAAAAGGCGACATGGTACGCGGCATCATCAAAAAAGTGGAGATGCGGAACAACACGCCCGAAGTTATTGTTTCCCGCACAGATAATCGCTTCCTCGAAAAATTGCTGGAACAGGAAGTACCGGAAATTGAAGACGGTTTGATTAGCGTGAAAGGTATCGTACGTCTGCCCGGCGAAAGAGCAAAAGTAGCCGTGGAATCTTACGACGATCGCATTGACCCGGTAGGCGCCTGCGTCGGTATGAAAGGCGCGCGTATTCACGGTATCGTCAGAGAATTGCGCAACGAGAATATTGACATTATTAATTATACCAATAATGATTCTTTGTACATACAAAGAGCCTTGACGCCGGCAAAAGTTTCCAACATAGATTTGGATAGCAATGAAAAACACGCCAATGTTTATCTCGAACCCGACCAGGTTTCACTGGCGATTGGCAAAAGTGGTACGAATATCAAATTGGCCAGCAAGCTTACCGGCTACGAACTTGACGTATTCAGGGTGACCGACGAGGTAGAGGAATTTGAAGATATAGACCTGGAAGAATTCTCTGATGAAATCGAAAGCTGGGTAATCGAGCAGTTGAAAAACATCGGCTGCGATACCGCCCGCAGCGTGTTGGAACTCACTGTGGAAGAGTTGGTTCGCCGTACGGACCTCGAAGAAGAAACCGTACGCGATGTGGTGAGAATATTGGAGGCAGAATTTGAAGAAGAAGGCGAAGGAAAGAAGTAAACGGCTTCAGCGAGAGGGAAATTGAATCGGAAGGCAGTTTGTAATAGACCTTTTTCCGTTATCTTTGCTCCCGCGTTTTATTTTCAGGGTTTTGTGTATTTATTTGAAAAGGATAAAATTATCAAAAACTGGTTAAGCACGGAATATAGCCCTTAGCTTGATTAGTGATCCGTTCTTTATTTTTTATCAATCAAAAAAATTGATGAATCATGTGAAAAATCACTGCTGATAAGCTTCAGGCTACCGATTGACCGGTCATTTTCTTTTAGAAAAATTTTAGAATGACCAATAAGAAGGTATTAGTTAAGGTAGCGACCGAGTTGAATGTAGGTAAGGACTCCATTGTAGAGCACTTGCTCAAAAAAGGCTTCGAAATCGAAAATAAGCCCAACGCAAAAATTTCCGATGAAATGTATTCGGAATTGCTGAAGGAATTTTCGAAAGACATGGCCATCAAAGATAAGGCAGACCAACTCGTTATCGGCAACAGACCCACCACATTAAAAAAAGATACCCCGGCAAAAAAGGAAGAGAAAACAGTTTCATTATTTAACCGAGACGAAGCAAAACCCAAAAGTTTTTCTCTCCGCGGCGGCGAGCCTATGCCTCCTGTCCAAAAACACACAGAACCTGCTGAAGTACCACCGGTAGAAGAAGAAAAAGAACCCGAAACAAAAAGCGAACCCGTAGAGCGCCTTACTCCCGCCAAAGCTGGTTTGACTGTAGTGGGTAAAATTGATTTGGACAAAAAACCAAAGAAAAAAGAAGAAAAACCCGAGGAAGCGCCGGCTCCGAAAGTAGAGGTCGAAGAAGAAAAACCTGCAGAAAAAATACCGGAAGAAGTCATAGAAAAATCAGAGGAAAAAGAAAGCGCGCCCGTTCAAATAGAAGACAAGGAAGGCGAACCTTTGGCAGATGAAAAAGCCAAACCATCCGAACTCCTACGCCATGAAACGCCTGAGCTTCGCGGTTTGAAAATTCTCGGAAAAATAGATACCGAAAAATTCAAACCCGGAAAGAAAAAGAAAAAGAAAAAAGCAGACGGCACACCAGCTACCGACGAAAAACCTGCAAAACCCGCTACTACTCAAAGCAGCACTGACAAAAACGATGCTGAAAGCGAAGAAGCGAAGAAAAAGCGGCGCAGGCACCGTAGGCGCAAAGTAACGCCGGGCGGCGCACCCGGAGGGGCGCAAAACAAACAGGCTCCCGCCAAAGGAAAACCGAAAAAAACTGAAGAAGTAAAAGAAATTTCTCAAAAAGAAATAGAGGAAAAAATAAAGGCCACCATGGCCCGCTTGCAGGGCGGTGGTAAAAAGAAACGTCAAAAACTTCGCAGAGAAAGCCGTGAGCGGATACGCGAAAAGCAGGAAATCCGCGAAATGGCGCAAGAGTCAGACAAACTGGAAGTAACTGAATTCGTAACGGTCCAAGAATTGGCAAACCTGATGAATGTCGGCATAGCCGAAGTCATTATGACCTGTATGAATCTCGGAGTAATTGTATCTATCAACCAGAGGCTTGATGCGGAAATCATAGAATTGGTGGCTACCGAATTTGGCCATGAAATAGAATTTATCAGCGCAGAAGAACAAGAATCAGAAGAAGAAGAAATAGAAGACGACCCCGAAGATTTGGAGCCGAGAGCGCCTATCGTGACCGTGATGGGTCACGTTGACCACGGTAAAACATCTTTGCTCGACTATATCCGTAAAGCAAATGTAGTGGAAGGCGAAGCCGGTGGTATTACGCAGCACATCGGAGCATACGAAGTGGTTGTCAACGGTAAAAAAATTACATTTTTGGATACGCCTGGCCACGAAGCATTTACCGCCATGCGCGCCCGCGGTGCGAAAGTTACCGACATCGCCGTAGTCATCGTAGCTGCGGACGATGGTATCATGCCTCAAACGCGCGAAGCCATCAGCCACGCGCAAGCCGCCGGAGTTCCGATAGTTTTTGCCATCAACAAAGTGGACAAGCCCGGAGCCGCCCCTGAAAAAATCAAAGAAGCACTGGCCAATATGAACTTTCTCGTTGAAGAATGGGGAGGTAAATACCAGTCGCAGGATATCTCAGCCAAAACGGGTTTAAACATTGACCACCTTTTGGAAAAAATCCTTCTCGAGGCCGAAATGCTCGAACTCAAAGCCAATCCGTCCAGAATGGCGCTCGGCACAGTTATAGAAGCATCGCTTGAAAAAGGCAGAGGTTATGTGGCCAAAATTCTCGTACAAACAGGTACGCTTTCCATCGGCGATCCGATAGTGTCGGGCGAAAATTCCGGAAAGGTAAAAGCGATGTTCAATGAACGAGGAAAAAGAGTGGACGAGGCAGGCCCGTCAACACCGGTTTTGGTACTCGGTCTTGACGGCGCACCTCAGGCCGGCGAACGCTTCAAAGTCGTTGAAAATGAGCAGGAAGCACGCCAATTGGCGTCCCGCCGCGCCCAAATAAACCGCGAACAGACTACCAGAGCGACCAAGCGTATCAGTCTGGACGAAATCGGACGGCGTCTGGCGCTCGGCACATTCAAAGAATTGAATTTGATTGTGAAAGGCGACGTGGACGGTTCTATCGAAGCCTTGTCAGACTCTTTGCTGAAACTTTCGCAGGAAACCGTTCAGGTCAACGTGATACATAAAGCCGTCGGTCAAATTATAGAATCTGACGTATTGCTGGCTTCTGCCTCCGACGCCATTATTATCGGCTTCCAGGTTCGTCCCTCATTAGGCGCCCGCAAACTGGCTGAAAAAGAAGGCGTTCAAATAAAAACCTACTCCATCATTTACAATGCTATTGATGAGATCAAATCGGCTATCGAGGGTATGTTGGAGCCTACAAAAGAAGAGAAAATACTCGGCCAGGCGGCAGTAAGAGAAGTTTTCAAAGTAAGCAAAGTCGGTACTGTGGCGGGCTGTTTTGTGGAGGAAGGAAAAATTTCAAAAACTACCTTTATACGGGTTATCCGAGACGGTATAGTAATATTCCCGACCCGCTAAGGCGCCAAAGGCGAAATATCATCTTTGAAAAGATTTAAGGATGATATCAAAGAAGTGCGCGCCGGTCTTGAATGTGGTATCACTATTAAAAACTTTAATGACATTAAAACCGGCGACATCATTGAAGGCTTTGAAATAGTGGAGGTAAAACAAAAGCTGAATTAATTTTTTCCACATAAAAATTCAAAATAAAAAAGCGGCTCAATGCACTGCGGAGAGCCGCTTTTTTCATTTGCAAAATACGGCTTGAAAACACGAGATAAATTTTCTCAATGCTTCTGCTAAACTTTTTGCGCTTAACTGTATTTTTGACACTTTGAAATTACCAACCTTATCCCACCATGCTGGAACCCGCAAGTAAGCAAAACACCAAAATCCTGGCAACGGTAGGTCCGGCCTCAAGTTCATACGAAAACTTACTTGCGCTGGTCAAGGCAGGCGTTGACGTTTTCAGGCTCAATTTTTCTCATGGTTCTCACCAGGAACACCTCGAAGTAATCAACCGGATAACTTACATCAACGACAAATACGGCACGCACATCGGGATTTTGACAGATTTGCAAGGTCCGAAATTGCGTGTGGGAGATATGGAAAATGGCGGATTGGACGTAAATCCAGGCGACATAATCACTTTTGTAAATGAAAAATGTGTGGGCAATGCGGAAAAAATCTACATGAGCTACGAGCAGTTTCCCAGAGATGTCGAACCGGGCGAAAAGGTTATGGTGGACGACGGAAAATTGGTTTTTGAAGTAGTTGAAACAAATAAAAAAGATACCGTCAAACTAAAAACGCTTTTCGGCGGAACGCTCAAATCAAAAAAAGGAGTCAACCTTCCCAATACAAAAATCTCGCTGCCCTGTCTTACGGAAAAAGACTTGAAAGACCTGGAATTTATTTTGACTCAGCCTGTCAACTGGATTGCACTGTCTTTTGTGCGCTCGCACGAGGATTTGATTGATTTGAAAAAACGCATCCACTCAAAGGGCCATCCCGCCAAAGTCGTTGCCAAAATCGAAAAGCCGGAAGCCATTGCCAACATCAAAGAAATTATCAAAGAAGCCAACGGCGTTATGGTCGCCCGCGGCGATTTGGGTGTGGAAGTGCCGATGGAACAATTGCCGATGATTCAAAAAGACATCATCAGGCGTTGCCTTAAATATGCGCGTCCGGTCATCGTTGCCACACAAATGCTGGACAGTATGACTACCAATCCTTTTCCAACGCGCGCGGAGGTGACAGACGTAGCAAATGCCGTTTTGGACGGGGCAGATTGCCTGATGCTGAGCGGTGAAACTTCCACGGGCATACATCCAATCAAAGTGGTGGAGCAAATGACCCGGATCATAGATGAAGCCGAGAAAAAATATGACCTGAGAGATCGCCGCCCGAAGCCAAATGCAAAAGCCCGCACATATAATTCGGATGTAATCTGCGATTTGGCAGCCAGGGCCGCCGACGAGGTAAAAGCAAAAGCCATTATCGGAGTGACAAGTTCCGGCTACACTGCTTTCCGGCTTTCAAGCTATCGGCCGAATACCAGTATTTTTATTTTTTCCGACCGGACGCACATGCTGGCAACGCTCAACCTCGTGTGGGGCGTTCAGTGCTTTTATTATGACAAGTTTTCTACGACGGATGAGTCAATAAAAGATGTCAACAAGTTTTTAAAAGAAATTGGTCTTTTAAAACCCGGCGACACCGTGGTAAACACAGGCAGTATGCCGCTTCACAAACGCTATCGCACCAATATGTTGAAAGTTTCGGAGATCGAATAATCAGTATTTGGCAGGCAGAATTTTCCCCACAGCCGCGCCGAAGCCGATCCTGATTCCTTTTTTTTCTGCCCAGCCTTTCATGATCACCGTATCTCCGTCCAGCAAAAATTTTCTTTCCGAACCATCGGGCATTTTGACCGGCTTGGTGCCTTTCCAGGCAATTTCCAGCATGGAACCGTAAGAATCTTCGGTCGGCCCGCTGATAGTACCCGAAGCATAAAGATCGCCCACCCGTACATTACAGCCATTCACCGTATGATGGGCCAGTTGCTGGCACATATTCCAGTACATGTATTTAAAATTGGAGCGGCTGATTGTCTGTGCCGCACCAGACTCGGGTTGTATGCTCACTTCCAAATTAATATCGTAATTTTTTTTGCCGGAAAATTGCAGATAGGGAAGTACTTCCGGTTCCTGCTCCGGCCCTTGCACCCGAAATGGTTCCAGTGCTTCCAGCGTCACCACCCAGGGCGATACAGTCGAGCCAAAATTTTTACCTAAAAACGGACCGAGCGGTACATACTCCCATTTTTGAATATCGCGCGCCGACCAGTCATTAAAAAGCACCATCCCAAAAATGTAGTCCTCCGCTTTTTGCGTGCTGATTTGTGTACTCAGGTCAGAATTTTTACCAACGATAAAACCCATTTCCAACTCAAAATCCATCTGGCGACTCGGCCCATAAACCGGGCTTTCCGCTCCGTCGGGCATAGTTTGACCACAAGGACGGTGTATCGGCGTACCCGACACCACGATAGAAGACGCCCGCCCGTGATAACCCACCGGCAGATGTTTCCAATTCGGCATCAGCGCATTTTCTTTGCCGCGGAACATAATCCCGACATTAGTGGCGTGTTCGATGCTGGAATAAAAATCCGTGTAATCGCCCACGTTTACAGGCATCAGCATGTTCACCTGCGCCATCGGATAAAGAAAATATTCGGCGAGTTCGTGTGCATCCCATTCCTCAAAATCGGTGTCCAGAATTTCCGAGAGCCGCTGCCTCACCGCCGCCGTTTTTTCCTTTCCCAACCCGATAAAATCATTCAGGTATTTATTTTCAAAAATTTCCTTCCCGAAACCCATATCGTCAAAAAAACCGTGCTCATACAGCACCACCATATCTATCACAAAATTGCCGATGGCAGAACCTACGCGCGGTTGCAGGTCTTTGTATTGAAAAATGCCGAAAGGAAGATTTTGAATCGGAAAGTCAGAATCGGCTGATACTTGTACCCAGGATTTTAATTTCGGATCGTTCGTTTTGATGCTCAATGTTGTCGGATTTTTACAAAATTAAAAATGGAAATGAAAGCCCGTGAGCTTTGCGGCAAAAGTAATTATTTTAAAAAAGCGGAAAACCGGATTTGGTTCAGCTTAAAAATTCGGTTTGAACATTTTTGAAAAATTTCAATTATAAAACACCGCTATTCAAAAAACTGCTTTTACAAAACAAGGTTTACTTTTGTTTTTCAAAAAATCCGCTTTTATAAAAACAACCGGCTCCGATGCAACAAAATGACGACCCGACCGCCGAAAGCCGAAAGCGCGACCACATCGAACTGGCTTTAAAATCGCAGGTTTCGAAGGGTGCGCTTGATCCGCGGTTTAGCTACGAGCCGCTGTTGGCGGGACATCCGCCGCAAAATTCCTGGCCGCCTTTTGAATTTTTCGGTAAAAAAATGAAAGCTCCCCTTTGGGTGTCAAGCATGACCGGCGGCACCGAATGGGCAAAAACAATCAATCACAATCTTGCCCGCGCCTGCGGCGAATTTGGGCTGGGTATGGGACTTGGCTCTTGCCGCTCATTACTTTTTTCGGACGAATACCTGGCTGATTTTGACGTCAGGCATTTGCTCGGCGACCAACCGCTTTTTGCCAATCTCGGCGTCGCACAAATTGAGCAGTTGCTTGAAAAAAATGAAATTCCGGCAGTCGAAGAATTGATTAAAAAACTACAGGCTGACGGACTCATCATCCACGTAAATCCGCTTCAGGAAGCGATGCAGCCGGAAGGCGACAGATTCAAAAATCCACCGATAGAAACGATAAAACACTTTTTGGAAAAGGTGGATTTTCCGGTTGTGGTGAAAGAAGTGGGGCAAGGCATGGGTTACGAAAGTCTGAAGGCGCTTTTCCAATTGCCGTTGGCTGCTATTGATTTTGCAGCAAGCGGCGGTACCAATTTCGCTTTGCTTGAACTGCTGCGCAGTGAACATCAAAAACTTAAGACTTTTGAACCACTTGCTTTTGTAGGACATAGCGCTGAAGAAATGGTACAGATGTGCAACCAACTCGTCGCTGAACTCGGGGATAAAACCCAATGCCCAAAAATTATCATTTCGGGCGGCATCAAAACTTTTCTTGACGGTTATTATCTGATTGAAAAATGCAATCTACTGGCGGTGTATGGGCAGGCATCCGGTTTTTTGCATTACGCGCGCGGCGATTATGAAGATTTGCAAAATTACATTGCCACCCAAATTCAGGGGCTGGAACTTGCCCGGGCATTTTTGAAAGTGCTGTAAAAACAGAAAGCACAAACTGGTTTTTAATTAATCGTTTTAGCTTGTCCCGGCTCCACGTTCCATGAACTGTTAAGTTTTTAATTCCCTATTTTGTTTGAAAATTGTTTGAAAAAGAAAAGGGTTATGGATTTAATTATCCATAACCCTTTGAGAATCAAGGTGGGCGCAGAAGGATTCGAACCTCCGACCCCCTGCTTGTAAGGCAGGTGCTCTAAACCAGCTGAGCTATGCGCCCTCGTTTTGTTTTGAACCTTTTGTCAAAAGCGGACGCAAATATATGTGACCGGTTTGGGTGGTGCAAGCCTTTCCAATTTTTTTTGAAAAATATTTATACCTCTTTTTTCATTTTTTTTGAGAAAATGCCCCATTTTCAAAATGAAATTCTAAAATAAATAATTTACCTTTGCGAGCCTTTTTAGAAACCATCATTTTAAGTAGAAAATATTGTCAAAATGGAGTCTATAGTAGTCAACGGCAGCGCACGCCCAAACTTGGGAAAAACGGGAGCAAAAGTAATAAGAAACGAAGGCTCTGTGCCCTGCGTGTTGTATAGTTCGGAAGGCGTCGTCCATTTCAGTACCACACCACTCGAATTGCGCGATCTGATTTATTCGCCTGATTTTAAAGTAGCTAATATCAGCGTAGAAGGCGCAACGCATCGGTGCATTCTTAAAGCGGTACAATTTCATCCGGTGACTGACGCGATTGTTCACGTTGATTTTTTGAAACTTTTACCGGGACAAAAAATAAAAGTTGAAGTTCCTTTAAGATTCGTCGGCGCTTCACCGGGCGTAAAAGCCGGAGGAAAATTAATCCAGCTTGTGCGTCGTATAAAAGTCAAAGCTACTCCTGAAGACATGGTAGATGAAGTAGTAGCCGATATTTCCGGTTTGGAATTAGGTCAGTCCATCCGTGTGCGTGAAATTAAATCGAACGAAGGTATCGAAATAATGAATTCACCGAGTATTCCGGTCGGTATGATCGAAATTCCAAGAGCACTGCGGAGCGCCGCAGCAGCAGCGGAAAAATCAGGCAAGTAAAAAATATTCTTATCATAAGTTCTCTCAAAAAGGGGATGCAGGAAGTTTATCTTTGCATCTCCTTTTTTCATTTCAATTATTTCAAATGCTCCGTATTACTACCGTCCAGGCTCAGTTGTTTTGGGAGGATCGTGAAGCCAATTTCAGACACCTTGAAACATTGCTGGCTCCGCTTCGAGAGACGGATTTGATCATCCTGCCTGAAATGTTTTCTTCCGGTTTTTCGATGAATTCAGAAAAACTGGCAGAGCAAATGAACGGAACAACTGTAAAATGGCTGCAATTTATGGCAAGCGAAAAAAATGCTGTTATTACCGGCAGCTTCATCGCTGTTGAAAACGGAAATTACTACAATCGCCTGATCTGGGTGCAGCCCGATGGCAATTTTCATGTTTATAATAAGCGGCATCTTTTTTCACTCGCCGGAGAAGACAAATTTTACACCCCCGGCAAAAAACGACTGGAAGTAGAATGGAAAGGCTGGAAAATCTGCCCGCTTATTTGTTATGATCTGAGGTTTCCTGTGTGGAGCAGAAATGATACTGCTTTTGATGTTTTGATTTACGTGGCCAATTGGCCCCGCCCGCGCATCCAAGCCTGGAATACTTTACTAACTGCCAGAGCTATTGAAAATCAATGCTTTACGATAGGCGTGAATCGCGTCGGAAATGATGCGGTTGGAAATGAATATTCCGGAAATTCATGTATCACAGATTTCGCGGGCAACACTTTGTATAAAGCCGCCGAGGTGGAAGATGTTTTTACAATAACACTCGAAAAGGAAGGGCTTTTGGACTTTCGTCAAAAACTGCCGTTTTTAAATGACCGGGATGATTTTTCGATAATTTCTGCTTAACGATTATTCCCCTTCGCGCTTTCTGTGGACGTAGCTCGGGATGTTTTTATTTTTTAACTCGCTTACCAACGACGCAGCGTCTTTATCATTGGCAAAACGATCTACGACTAAAGTTGCCAAAGCGCCTTTATTGAAAGTTTCTACGCTGGCATTTGTGTAGCCCATTTTTTGAAGACGTTTGGCTTCATTTTCCGCATTGTGGCGAAGTTTAAATGAGCCGGCAACTACCAAAAACTCGCCTTTGGAAGTAGCGGCCGCAGGAGCAGCAGGCTTGACAGGTGCTGTTTCCGTTTTTTGAATTTTTTCAGATGCAGGTTTGGAAGCCGCACTTGTGTTTTCCGAATAGTCCACTTCTTCTTTTGTTGCATTATCTTTCGAAGCGGTCGTCACCTGCTCCTCGTCAATTTTATTTTCACCATTTACATCATCTTCAACAACCGGCTCTGTGTAAGCCGTATCTTCCTCTATACCCATCTCTTTTAAAGCGTCCATCACTTCTTCTTTCGGATCTTTTTCAGTTTTGTCGCTTAGCAAATCGGAGGTTTTGTAAAGTAAAAATCCAATAGCTAAAATACAGATAGCAACGACGGCGAGGGTAAAATAATCCAGTCTGGACATAATAATCAGCTTTTGAATTTTAAGATAAATATTTGATTATCAAATGGTTTTGCGCGGATAAAATTGCAACATTTTTTTAATTTTATTTGCATTATTTCAAAATTAAAAAAACTTATGGTTCTGAAAGAATCTGCATTTAAGTAACTTTGGGTGCTTATTTGAAAAACTAAATCATGAAAACTTCAGCCACCTTTCAAATCTTCGCCGATTTTGTCGGCCTTTTTTATCCGAAACTTTGTCTTGTTTGCGGGAAAAATATGCCTCCGTTTGAGGCGCATATCTGCGTGATGTGTCACTACCGATTGCCCAAAACAGGCTTTCATCTGGAAAAAACCAATCCTTTTACAGAAAAATTTTGGGGCAGGTTGCCGCTGGTATCTGGCGCCTCTTTTTATTTTTTTAAAAAAGGCGGGCTTACGCAAAAAATCATTCACCGCCTAAAATATGATAGCCGCCCGGAAATAGGCATCAAACTGGGCGAACTTTATGGCAGTCAGCTCTCCGAATCTCCGTTTTTTCAGACTGTTGACCTCATTTTGCCCGTGCCCTTGCATCCGCGTAAAGAAAAGCTCAGAGGTTATAACCAGAGTTCTGTTTTTGCGCAGGGCTTATCCGAAACTTTCAAACGCCCCTGGCTGGATAAAGTGCTGGGCAGAAAACTACACTCGGAGTCACAGACAAAAAAAGGAATAATTGACCGGCTTGAAAATGTGGAGACGATTTTTGAAGTTACCAAACCCGATTTACTTCGCAACAAACATGTATTGATAGTGGACGACGTGCTGACAACCGGCGCTACATTAGAGGCCTGCGCCATACCTGTATTGGAACTATCCGGCACAAAAATAAGTATGGCGACAATCGCCTTTGCTCAACATTAATCTACTAATGTGCCCACTGCTTCACCTCTGACAATGCGGCGGAGATTTTCAGGATTATTGACATCAAATACGATTATCGGGAGGTTGTTTTCCTGGCAAAGCGTGAAGGCGGTCATATCCATCACACTCAAACCCATGCTGATAACTTTGGCAAATGAAAGGTGATCGAATTTGGTAGCGGTAGGATCTTTCAGCGGGTCTGCGGTGTAAATACCATCCACTCTTGTGCCTTTCAAAATCACATCTGCATTGATCTCGTTGGCGCGCAAGGCCGCTGCCGAATCAGTAGTAAAATAAGGGCTTCCCGTACCTGCGGAAAATATCACCACGCGCCCTTTTTCAAGGTGTCTGATAGCGCGGCGACGGATATAAGGTTCTGCAATTTGCTTCATTTCAATGGCGGTAATCAGGCGCGTTTTTACATCTATGTCTTCAAGTGCGCCTTGCAGCGCCATACCGTTGATGACAGTAGCGAGCATACCCATATAATCACCCTGCACCCGGTCAAAGCCCGCTTTGCTTGCCTGCAAGCCGCGATAAATATTACCGCCGCCGATTACCACGGCGATTTCGATGCCATCATCCGAAAGTTCTTTTATTTGATGTGCATAATGGCGAAGCACGTCGGGGTCTATACCATATTCGCTGTTGCCCATTAGCGCTTCTCCGCTAAGTTTTAAAAGAACTCTTTTGTATTTGATAGCACTCATTTGTTTTGGAAAAATTTGATTTTTGAAATTAATCCTCCGACCCGAAAGGGCATAAAAAAAGGCGAATTAAAAATAATTCGCCTTTTTTTCTTAGCCAAGCTCTACATGTCGAAAAGCTGTCACCGTCAGGTTTTTATCCATACTTTGCAAATACTCTTTTACAGACATTTTGCTTTCTTTCACATATTCCTGATTGAGCAAAGTGCTTTCTTTATAAAACTTGTTCAATTTCCCTTGCGCGATTTTTTCAAGCATATCTTCTGGTTTGCCTTCGTTGCGCGCTATTTCTTTGCCGATCTCTATTTCTTTTTGGATGATAGTCGGGTCAACGTCGTCTTTATCTACAGCCACCGGACGCATTGCAGCAATTTGCATAGCTACGTTTTTACCCGCTTCTACAAATTCCGGACCTTCCATGTTGAGCGCCACGATAACACCTGCGCGGTAACCCATGTGAATGTAAGGAATCACTTGCCCTTCGCCGGCTTTGGTTTCGATTTTGGCGTAGTTAGTAACTTCAAGTTTTTCGCCGATTACGCCGATTTGCTCGGTAATTTTCTCACCGATGGTGATGCCGCCTTCATAGGGAAGATTGAGCAACGCATCCGTATCGGCAGGCAGATTTTTCAAAGCTGCCTCTGCAATAAACTGTGCGAGTTCAATAAAGCCTTCTCCTTTTGCAACAAAATCCGTCTCGCAACTCAAACGCACCACTACCCCATTATTTCTGTTGCCGGAGGTCAATGCGATAACCACTCCTTCTTTCGCTTCGCGGTCAGCTCTTTTCAAAGAAAGTTTTTGTCCTTTTTTACGTAATATTTCGATAGCGCCTTCGAAATCACCTTCCGCTTCTTCCAGCGCTTTTTTACAATCCATCATGCCTGCGTTGGTCATATCACGCAGCTTTTTTACATCACTTGCAGATATTACAAAACTCATTTTTTTTAGAATTATGTTAGTTTGAAAATAATTGAAAGCGGATAAAAACCCCTCTCTGACTCAAAAGTTTTCCCTCAACGCTTACTCTGCCATTTCTTTCTCCGTGCGCTGAGTCTGGCGCTCTTCCAATCCCTGGCGAATAGCTTCGGTCAGGTAGTTTGTAATGATCGCAACCGATTTGGAGGCGTCGTCATTAGCGGGGATAGCATAATCCACTTCATTAGGGTCAGAATTGGTATCTACGATACCGAAAGTTTTAAGCCCCAATCTGTGTGCTTCTGCTACCGCAATGTGCTCGTGAGAAATATCTACGATAAAAATTGCTGCCGGCAGTCTGGTCATATTATCAATACCGCCCAATACTTTTTGCAATTTTTCATGCTCGCGCCCCAGGGTCAGTCTTTCTTTTTTGGTGATGCTGGTCAAAGTACCGTCGCCCAACATTTTTTCGATGTTGTGCATTTTTTTGACCGAACGGCGGATTGTCGCAAAATTGGTCAGCATACCACCCAGCCAGCGCTCCGTTACGAAGGGCATACCCACGCTCTCGGCTGCACCTTTTACCACATCGCGCGCCTGTTTTTTTGTGGCGACAAAGAGGATTTTTTTACCGGAACGGGCAATAAGACGCATCGCATTTGCTGCGCGCTCCATAGAATCCAGCGTACGGTTGAGGTCAATCAGGTGGATACCTTTGCGCTCCATGAAAATGTAAGGAGCCATTTTAGGGTTCCACTTTTTCCTGAGGTGTCCGAAATGTGCTCCGGCATCCAATAAGTCTTTATATGTTGGTTTGGACATTTTTCTAAAAATTGAAAGTTAAGGAAAATGAATAATCCGAAAAATTAACGCTTGCTGAACTGGAAGCTCTTACGTGCCTTAGGCTTGCCGTATTTTTTACGCTCCACTTCTCTGGCGTCGCGGGTGAGCAGTTTTTTGGATTTCAATGGTTTGCGGAAATCTTCATTCAGCTTCACCAAAGCACGGGAAACAGCCATACGCACTGCTTCTGCCTGTCCTTTGAATCCACCTCCCGCTACATTGACTTTCAGGTCATAAATTTTGTCTGCCTGAATCGTTTCAAACGGCTCGGTTATTTTTTCCTGAACATGAACTTGTGGGAAGTACTCCTTATAGTCTTTGCCGTTGACAGAGATTTTACCGTCGCCTTTCATGAGGTAAACCCTGGCCACCGCCGACTTTCTTCTTCCTACTGCATTAATCATTTCCATATTTAAAAGAGGATTTTATTTTTTAGAAATTAGGAGTTTCGGGTTGTTGTGCCTGGTGCGGATGCTCGGCGCCTTCATAAACAAAAAGTTTTTTGAACATAGCCCGACCCAGCTTTGTCTTTGGCAGCATACCTTTTACGCCTTGCTCCAGAATATACGCCGGTTTGCTATCAAGAATTTCCTGCGCTGTTTTGCGCTTCTGACCGCCCGGATAACCCGAATAAGTGAGGTATTCTTTCTGATCCCATTTTTTGCCGGTGAAACGCAGTTTTTCTACATTGACCACGATGATAAAATCGCCGCAATCAACGTGAGGCGTAAAACTCGGTTTGTGTTTGCCGCGCAAAATATGAGCAATTTTGGAGCATAATCTTCCGACCACTTCGCCCTCAGCATCAATGATCCACCATTTGCGATCTACCTCCGGCTTCTTTACCGACACTGTTTTATAACTCAGTGTATTCACGTTTAGATGATTTAAGTGTGAAAAATCTTTTTCTATGAATGAAATGTGCTTTCAGACAGGTATTTTTTCACCTTTTCAAAAAGCGGCTGCAAAGGTAATTTTCTATCTTTCAAAAACAAACGATCGTATGAAAAAAATCAGAAAATTTTTTCATAACTAATTGAAAAACAGTAAAAATTTCGCTCCGTTTTGGTTTTTGTACCATTTTCCATAGTTTTTGAAAAAGATGAGATAAGGCTGGTAAACCAGGTTTCAGATTTTTCTTTTTACCAAATCAGAAATAGCAGGCAATAATTCCGGAAAATTGAATGAAAATCCCGTTTGCCGGATTTTATCGGCAGACACCCTCGTACTACTGAAAATAGTATCTGCCATCTCGCCCATTGCCAAGCGCATGGCAAATTCGGGTCCCGGAATCATAAGCAGCGACTTTCCGAGCGCTGTTCCTGTTGCGATTACCAAATCTTTGTTTCTGACAGGAGCCGGGGCCACTGCATTAAAAACGCCTTCCAACTCCTTATTTTCGAGCGCGTAAATAAACATCCGGCAAAGATCGTCAAGGTGTATCCACGAATACCACTGCCTGCCGTCGCCAAAATAACCGCCGATTCCAAACCTGACCGGTATCAGTATTTTTTCGAGCGCGCCGCCTTTTGCAGAAAGGACGATGCCGATTCTCAACCAGACTGTACGCAATTGCTCAACTACCGGCTCGGCAATTGCTTTTTCCCATTCCACACAACTTTCGGAAAGAAAACCATTGCCC
>CALMIT010000894.1 GCA_937864255.1 uncultured Saprospiraceae bacterium | reverse complement strand
GCCGTCTCTGAAAACCATGATAGAATACACTTTCAGCAGTCGCTCCGCTACTTCCGTTTTGTTGATATTCCAGGCGCTGAGTTCGTTTTGACGGGTGATTTTTTTGCCGTCGTGCCAGGCGGTGGTCAGGATTTTTTTGGTTGAAAAACTTAGGTACACCTGCGGGATTGCGAGGTAAGCTTCGCTCTCCAGGTTTTTGCGAATGGCGTCCATGTATTGTGCTTCCAGGCTGAAATCCAATTCCTCTTCGATCATTTTTTTGATTTGCGAATACATAAAATCCATGCCCTGAATTTTGTAAAACCAGGAAATAAGACCGGTGAGCCGGCGCACGATTTCGAGGTCAACGGAAGCGATGGTTTCGATTTGCAGGTGTTGGATTTTAACGGCTACTTTTTCGCCGGTTTTCAGGGTGGCTTTGTGTACCTGCCCAATGGATGCGGAAGCGACCGGCTCACTGTCAAAATCTGTAAAAAGTTCGACCACAGTTTTTCCAAGTTCGGCTTCCAGGCTTTGTTTTACTTCTTCAAAAGGGCGGGGCGGGATTTTGTCTTGCAGCGATTCCAGCGGTTTTTGAAAAGCTTCGGGTAAAAAATTGGACAAAATAGAAAGCATCTGTCCGATTTTTATAAACAAACCTTGCAAATCCAGAATGGCGTTTTTGACTCTTTCGGCATTTTTCAGGTGCAGGGCGAGGATGCGTTTTTGGTAAAAATTTTTGCCAAAAATCTTTTTCATCAACCAAAGCCGGCTATAGCTGAGCAGTACCACAAAAGTGACCCAATAAGCTTTTCTGATGCGGTAAGCCGGTTTGTAAATTTTATTGGAAGAAGTCATTTGATGGGTAAGATTTTTTTTGAGCCGGCTTATATTTTTTGAAAAATGGCGTTTGCCGCTTCGCCCTCCGTTTTTGAAAAATAAGCGACCACCGGCACGCAAACCAGCAAATAAGCTGCGACCAGATAAGTGCCGCCCTCCCAAAACCGCGACATTCCAAACCAGTCGCCGTACGCATAAATCAGCGCCAGTCCGAAGCCGGTTTTTAAAATTTCAAACCAGAGTGCGTCCGGATTTTTGTCGAGCAAAGTGGTAAAACTGTAAATCGAAACAAAAAGGAAAAGTCCGTAAAGCAGCAGACCGGAGAAGCTGATGTCGGCGATATTGTTGAACATATAAAACATGAGCAGCAGCGTAGCGCCGAACTGAAACCAGCTCCAGACCAGCAATTTTTGGGATAGCTGCGTGTGGAATTTTTCAAAACGAAAAACGTCCTGCACGCTCTCGACCGGATATTTTTCGGCTACGTCTTTCGGTCGCCAGCCGGTCGGTTTTATCCAGATTTTGAATTTATCCGCCCAGTTTTGCGCGTGCCAGGCGTCTTTTATCAAAAGCCACAAATGTTGAAAATTGATAAGAATCGGGTTCCAGGTTTTTACGGGGCGCTTGACGCCGTAAACCGGTTGCACATTTTCCAGTTCGGGTTGAAAAGTGCCGAATAATTTGTCCCAGATAATTAAAATCTGCCCGTAATTTTTGTCAAGATATTCGGCATTCATGGCGTGGTGAACGCGGTGATGCGAGGGCGTGACAATAATATTTTCAAGCCAGCCCATTTTGCCGATCAGCCGCGTGTGATACCAAAATTGGGCGAACAAATGCAGCGGCGCCACTACTGCAAAAACTTTGGCGGGCACGCCCAAAAGCGCCGCCGGGATCATAAAAAATGCCGCAAATGAAAATACCACAGATACAGACTGGCGCAAAGCGCAGGAAAGATTGAACTCTTCGCTGCTGTGGTGAATGATGTGGCGATTCCACAAAAAATTGATTTCGTGCTCCAGCCGGTGCACCCAATAACCCGAAAAATCTTTGACAATAAAAGCCACGAGATAAACCAGCCAGGTCGCTTTGATTTCAAAAATGGCGACGTGTTTTACCAGCCAGGTATAGCTGATGATGGCGACGGTGAGTCCGAGTACGTCTTTGATGGTATTGGTCACGCCGGAACTCAGGCTCGAAATCATATCCGCTCCGCGGTTGATTTTGACGCCCATGCGCATCGCGACGAAGTGTTCGATCAAAATCAGGAGCACAAAAAAGGGAATCGCGTAATTCAGGACTTGAGCGTAGGCTTCCATTTCAAGCGGCAATTTTTTTCAAAAGTAAGCCTTCCTGTGTTTTTATTCTAATTTGAAAGACAGCCCGGCGTTGATGAAAAAGCTGCTTTGAAAAATTTCGATTTCAAAATCATTATCTACCAGTCAGTTTATATATCCCCAAAAATTTATATTTTGTCGGAACGACTTTTTGCGAAAATCTACCACCGATGAAAAACATATTGAAATTTGATTTCTCCAATTTCAGGGGAGATTTCTTTGGCGGCCTCACGGCCGGTATTGTAGCGCTTCCTCTGGCGCTCGCTTTTGGCGAACAAACAGAATTAGGCGCCATCGCCGGCTTGTACGGCGCGATTGCGCTCGGCGTTTTGGCTGCATTTTTTGGCGGCACGCCTATACAAGTGAGCGGTCCCACGGCTCCCATGACGGTCGTTTCGGCTGTCGTGATTTCAGACAGCGTGGCTCATGCAGGCAGCGTGGAAGCTGCTTTCCCGATGATCATTGCTACTTTTTTTCTTGCCGGTCTTATCGAAGCGCTGCTCGGCATACTCCGGCTAGGAA
>CALMIT010000893.1 GCA_937864255.1 uncultured Saprospiraceae bacterium | reverse complement strand
GACGAAGTGCTGATGAATTACCGGCTGGCTTACCGCAAAGTGACTTACGTAAACTGGTGCGAAGCCCTCGGTACGGTACTGGCCAACGACGAAGTGAAAGACGGCGTGAGCGAGCGCGGCGGTTACCCGGTAGAGCGCAAACCGATGCTTCAGTGGAGCCTGCGCATCACCGCTTACGCGGAAAGATTGCTCCGCGATCTGGACAATCTGGAATGGTCGGACGCCATGAAAAAAATGCAGAGCAACTGGATCGGTCGCTCAGAGGGAGCACAGTTGTTTTTCAAACTTGCCGATGCCGGAATAGAAACCGAGGAGTCTATCGAAATTTATACGACACGTCCGGATACTATTTTCGGGGCTACTTTCATGGTACTGGCGCCGGAGCATGATTTGGTTTCAAAAATCACCACGACCACCAAAAAAGCGGAAGTAGAAAATTACGTCGAATACGTCAAAAGTCGCTCGGAAAGAGAGCGTATGTCGGAAGTAAAAGAGGTGACCGGCGCGGATACAGGCGCGTATGCCGTCAATCCGTTTACCGGCGAACAAATTCCCATCTGGATTTCGGAATATGTGCTGAAAGATTATGGCACGGGCGCGATCATGGCGGTGCCTGCCGACGACGAACGCGACCGGCGTTTTGCCGAAAAATTCGGTTTGCCGATTATTGAAATCATTGACAAGTCCATGCACCCCGGCGCGACCATCGAAGATAAAGTCGGCAAAATGATCAACTCCGGTTTTCTGAACGGGCTGGAAGTTTTGGACGCGATTGAACTGATTTTGCAAAAAATCGAAGAAAAAGGCATCGGCAAGCGACAGGTGAATTACAAATTACGCGACGCTATTTACAGCCGCCAGCGCTACTGGGGCGAGCCTTTTCCAATTAAATACGACAAAGAAGGCATCGCCTACCCGATGGATGTGTCGGAATTGCCGGTGGAACTGCCGGAACTCGACGATTTCAAACCTGCTTCCGGTGCAAAATCACCACTGGCGCGTGCCACCGACTGGGTCAATCTGCCCGACGGCTTCACCCGCGAGACAGACACCATGCCCGGTTTCGCCGGTTCTTCCTGGTATTTTTTGCGGTACATGGATGCGCGAAACTCTGATGAATTTGCGAGCCGCGAAGCGCTCAATTACTGGCGCGACGTAGACTTGTACATCGGCGGCACAGAGCACGCTGTCGGCCACCTGATGTACAGCCGTTTTTGGCATAAATTCCTGTACGACAAAGGTTTGGTACCGACCAACGAGCCGTTTAAAAAATTGGTGAATCAGGGAATGATTCAGGGGGTGATTGAAAATTTATACATGCTGAAAGAAAAAACCAACGGCACGGCACACTTTGTCTGTTCGCGGGTGGTTCGGGAGCGAAATCTTGAAAATGTAGTTGAAATCCCCGTACACGTTGATTTTATAAAAGATTACGGTTCGCAGGACAGTTTTATTGATGTGGATGGTTTGAAAAAATTTCTCGAATGGCGACCCGAATTTTCCGATGCACTTTTTGAATGCGGCAAAGGTGTTTACAAAGGCGGGCAATTGATTGCGGACGAAGTACCGTCGGATTTTGGTCT
>CALMIT010000892.1 GCA_937864255.1 uncultured Saprospiraceae bacterium | reverse complement strand
TCGTGAAACCCGAATTTTTGAGAAGAATGAAAGAAATGCAAACGCTCAGCGGCATGGACTGGAGCGATTTTCCGGAGACTATCAACGTCGTCGTAAATTCCAACCACCCGGTCGTCGTTCAAAAAATAATGGAATCCGAAGAATCCGTTCAAAATGAACTGATAAGATACCTCTACGACCTAGCTCTTTTGCAGCAAAATATGCTCAAAGGCGCCGACCTGACTGCCTTTACGAAAAAAGCGCTGACATTTTTGAAATAAAAAATAAGGGCGGATAAAATATCCGCCCTTATTTTTTCCAATCCGTGATAGAAATTTTTTCAGTACAAAACTCAAAATCTTCTTCCACATTGCTGGCCACCACGATCAGTCGCTCCCCGCCAAACCGATTTACCATATTTTTATACCAGCCGATGCCTTCCCTGTCAAGATTTGTTGTAGGCTCATCCAGCAAAATGACCGGCACATCAGCGCATAAAGCCAGAGCAAGTTTCAGGCGCTGTTTCATCCCGCTGGAAAAAAATCTGATTTCCTTATGCCTTGATTTTTCAAAACCGAGCAGTTCAATAATAAAATCGGGCGTGGCGGTGGGATGATAAGGCTTGAATTTTTGCTGAAAGCGCAAAATTTCCAAAAGCGTAAATTCTTCTATCAATTCAATATACGGCGCGGCATAGCTGATTTCTTTGTAAACTGCGTTGATGTCGAGTGACTTATTTCTTTTTGTAAAAATGATTTTTCCGCTGGATGGGGAGAGGTGTCCGGAGAGTATTTTAAGAAAGGTAGATTTGCCGGAGCCGTTCGGACCTAAAATGGCATATTTGCCGGATGCTTGAAATTGAAAACTCAGCCCTTTGAAAATCCATTCATAGCGATATTTCTTGCCTACATTTTCAAGTGCAATGTTCATTTTATACAAAATTAATCAATGGTTTGTCCATTGATACGGCTGCCGTTGAGGTGGCGAAAGCCTTTCATCAAGCCACGGTTTTGGCTGGAAATTTTTACAAAATCCAAAATCTTATTGCGTTCGGTAGTAGATTGAATTTGATCTTCGATTTCTCTCAGCGCCTGCGTGGTATTGAATCCTTTTACAAAAAGAATTCTGTAAATATCCTGAATGTGATTGACCTGTTCAACTGAAAAACCCCGCCTTTTCAACCCCGTCGAATTTATACCTACATAGCTGAGCGGGTCTCTGGCAGCCTTCACATAAGGCGGTATGTCTTTTCTGACCAACGAACCGCCACCGACCATTGCGTGGTCTCCGATTTTCACAAACTGGTGTACCGCTACCAGCCCTCCCAATACCACAAATTCGCCAACCGTGATATGCCCCGCAAGATTTACATTATTAGCCAAAATAGAATTTCTGCCTACCACGCAATCATGCGCAACATGCACATAAGCCATCAGGAGACAATTATCATGGATAACCGTGTGGTCGCTGGCTTTTGTGCCGCGGTTGAGCGTGCAATATTCTCGGATGGTAACATTGTTTCCAATTTCGAGCACAGAAGATTCGCCCTCGAATTTCAAATCCTGAGGAATGGCGCCGACAACAGCGCCGGGGAATATTTTACAATTATTGCCGATTCTGACGCCATCCATAATGGTAACGTGCGGACCTATCCATGCGCCGTCGCCGATAACGACGTCTTTTCCGATGGAAACAAAATTTTCTATGACAACGTCCTTTCCGATTTTCGCTTCAGGATGGACGTTGCGGAGGCCGTTGTAATTCATTTTTCAATGGGTCTTCTAATGATTTGGGCAGTCAATTCTGCCTCTGAAACTATTTTATTACCAACATACACTGTCCCCATCATGTGGCAGATACCTCTCCTGATGGGTGATAACAACTCCATTTTGATAAGCAAGGTATCGCCTGGCACCACTTTATGTTTAAACTTGCAATTATCTATTTTTAAAAAATAAGTATCCCAATTACCGGGGTCTTCCACTGTGGAAAGTGCGAGTATGCCGCCTGTTTGCGCCATGGATTCTATTTGCAAAACGCCCGGCAGCACCGGATTACCCGGAAAATGCCCCTGAAAATAATTTTCATTAAAGGTTACATTTTTCACGCCGACCACATGATTTTCTGTCAGTTCTATAATCTTGTCAACCAACAAAAAAGGGAAGCGGTGTGGCAGCCATTCGGATACCTGTTGTATTGTAAAAAAAGGTTCCTGATTTGGATCGTATTTGGGTTTGCCCTTGAGTTTTCTCTGGTCTAAAAAGTGCTTTTTCAAAACCTTGGCAAATTCCACATTGGCTGTATGACCAGGTTTGGTTGCTACAATTTTGCCTTTGATTGGTTTTCCGAGCAGGCTCAAATCACCTATTACATCCAATAATTTGTGGCGGGCAGGTTCATTTTTAAAATGTAACTCGGTGGTGTTAAGTATGCCTTCTTTTTCCACTCTGACACTGGATTTACCCAGTTTTTTTGCCAGCGTTTCGAGTTCTTCGGTACTCATTACCCTATCTGCTATCACGATAGCGTTATCAAGGTCTCCTCCTTTGATCAGTCCCTGGTTTACCAGTTGTTCGAGTTCATGCAAGAACACAAATGTGCGGCAGGGCGCTATTTGTCCGGCAAAATCACGAATGGAATCCAGCGAAGCGTACTGTTGTCCCAATACTTTTGAATTGAAATCAATCATGGTAGTCACCTGGAATTCTTCCGCAGGAATCGCCAGCAGCTCCGTGCCGGTCACCTCGTCTTTGAAGGCTATCGGCTCGTCTATTTCAAAATATTCGCGTTCTTCTTCCTGCTCCGATACGCCGGCTTTTTCCAACACCCTGACAAAATCTTTCGCGCTTCCGTCCATGATAGGTACTTCGGGTCCATTTATCTCGACCAGCACATTATCAATTTCGAGACCGGCGAGTGCCGACAGCATGTGCTCTACGGTACTTACCTGCGCGTCGCCGCTTTTTATAGTTGTTCCGCGGTTTGTAGAAACGACGCGAGACACGTCGGCAGGAATAACAGGCGCGTCTGCCAAATCAACTCTCTGGAATTTTACGCCATGATGGGCCGGCGCCGGTTTAAATACAAGTGTGACTTCTTTGCCGGTATGTAATCCGACTCCTGACAAGGATACTTCGTTTTTTATAGTTTGTTGGCGGTTATTCATTCAACCGATTTTTTTGCAAAAATAAAGATTGACTAAGGATAATTGATGAATGTTTCCCGGAAAGTCTTTCTCAAAGTTCAGGAATTAACATCCTCCGTTGCATTTCTGTCGCTGATAATTTTTTCCAGACGGGCTATTTTTTTATACAATTCGGGTAGTTTTTTAAATACTGCGTAGCTCTTTATGTACTCATTGTAAGGTATGGCCGGAGAACCAAAAATAGCTGTACCGGGGGTTTCTACGGAAGCTGAAATACCACTTTGTGCCTGTATTTTTGTACCGTCGGCTATTTTCAAATGTCCCGCAAAACCTACCTGTCCGCCGATCATACAATTTTTTCCGATTTTGGTGCTGCCCGCCACGCCTGCCTGGGCTGCGATGACGGTATTTTGGCCGATTTCTACATTGTGACCAATTTGAACAAGGTTGTCAATTTTGACACCCGCGCGTATGATAGTGCTGCCCAGCGTGGCTCTGTCTATCGTAGTATTTGCGCCTATTTCCACATTGTTTTCTATAACTACGTTTCCTATTTGGGCTATTTTTTTAAAAGTGCCGTCGGGCTGCGGCGCAAATCCAAAACCATCGCCGCCTATGACCGCATTCGCATGAACCACGCAATTATCGCCCAACACACAGCCATGATAAATACGAACGCCGGGAAACAATTCACAATTGGCGCCTATTTTCACTTTTTCGCCTATGAAAACCTGCGGACGGATGATTGTATTTTCACCGATTTCCGCATTTTTTGAAATGACGGAAAAATCACCTATCGCTACATTTTTTCCCAAAACCGTAGTCTCGTGAACGGAGGCATGCTTGGCAATCTCGCGGGGCGCGGATTTATCGTTTTGTCCGAATTTTTCAAGCAGAAAAGCCAGCGTTGCGTAAACGTCTTTCACGCGTATCAAAGTGCTGTGCATTGGTTTT
>CALMIT010000891.1 GCA_937864255.1 uncultured Saprospiraceae bacterium | reverse complement strand
CTTTTGCCAATTATTGTTTCAATAACGACCTGCCCGTCAAAGCAGTTTTTAATAATGACGTGATAGGCGGCATTGCCTGTGGCAAAACTTCTTCACCTCCCTCTTGTCCTGGTGAAAATCATATAGACAGCACGCAGGTCAGGCTTTTTTCATCCGGCGGATTTAATTCTCCGCATAAACAACTGGCGCGATTTGCAAAACTTGAATACAAAGAAGAAATTTTGCCTCTCGTCGACGTGCCGATGCTACTCACCATCATGTCGGCCGAAGACAGAACCGGACGCGGCGGCGACCATATTCCTTTTCGGCAGAGAAGTTTTCCGGCAATACGTTTTACTTCGGCAAACGAACATGGAGACGCCGGCGTCGGCTCGGGCTATACCGACCGGCAACACACGACCAGAGACATACTCGGCATTGATACTGACGGCGATAGTGTCGTGGATAGTTTTTTTGTAAATTTTAATTATCTGGCGCGAAATACTGTCATCAATGGAAACGCCGCGGCAATGGCAGCCATTGGTCCAAAAACACCCGGTTTCGAGGCTGTGAAGTCGGGCGGCGATGTCAGGGTTGAAATATTTGACCCGCTGGATTATGACAAATACCGCGTCTGCGTACGTACTACTACCAATGATTTTGATACAGTTTATACGCTGACAAACAGCCGCGAACTTCGCTTTCCTTTTGAGCCGGATGTGGAATACATCATCAGCGTGGCTTCCGTGGATGGTTTTAATATCGAAAGTCTTTTTTCTGAAGAAGCCATTCCGTTGCCCGTCGGCGTCAGGATTTCGCCGGATTTGCCTGAAAAAGAGCGCTACCGGCTGCTGCAAAACCGTCCGAATCCTTTTGATGAATCCACGATTATTGGCTTCGTGGTAAATGAGCCGGTGGCTTATAAAAACGCGTACATTCTGATTCAGGATTTGCAGGGCAGAGAAGTTCAAAAAATAAAAGTAGAACCCAAACCGGGTATGAACGAGGTGCTTTACGAGCACGGTTACGGCGCGGTGGGTACTTTTAATTACAGCCTGGTGGTGGACGGCGAAATTCAGGCAAGCCGGCAAATGATTTTTGCCAATTAAAAAAAGGGCAGCCCGGGGCTGCCCTTTTTTTAAGCTTTTTCTTTTTTCCACTCGCTTCTTTTTTTGAAAAATTTTGGATGCACCCAGAGCAGCCCGAAAGATTCACAATCTTCTTTTGACTGCCTTGAATGATGAGCGCCGTGTGCTCTCAAAATTGCTTTGGAATACGGACTTTCCAACTGCTTGAACCAATTGAAACGGCGATGTATGTACACATCGTGGATCAAAAAATAAATCAGTCCGTAAATGGCTATGCCGACGCCGATAAATAAAACCCAAAAGTGAACGGTCAAAGAACCGACGATGAAACATGCTGCGCTCGGAACGGCAAAAACGAGGAAAAACCTGTCATTTTTTTCAAAAAAGCCGTGTTTGTGCGCGGGATTGTGGTGATCTTCGTGCCAGTCCCACAGCAAGCCATGCATCAAATATTTATGAGCAGCCCAGGCTATGAATTCCATTGCGGCTACTGCCGCCAGCGTGATGAAAATATAAAGCAGAATTTCCATTTTTTAAATTTTCCCACCTAACAGCCACAGCCCGGGCTTGTTCAAAAATTTTATCATTTTTCAGAATCAGGGCGCGGCGACGTAGAATTTTTTCATCACCACCTGATCCTCAAAAATGAGTTTTATAAAATAAATACCCTCGCTCAATCCGGATTTTTCAAAAACAAAAAGTCCTCTTTCCGTTTCCGGCTGATTTTGGGCGACCAGCACTTTTCCGTTCAAATCCAGAAGCGTCAATTCGAGTTTTGTCACAGGCAGATTTTTAATTTGGATAAAAAACTTGCCCGGGTTCGGATTCGGGAACAACACGATTTCATTTTGTAAATCAAGATTGGAAGTTGCCGAC
>CALMIT010000890.1 GCA_937864255.1 uncultured Saprospiraceae bacterium | reverse complement strand
AAGATGATGATGGTGATCAGGAAGTGAAAAGAGGCACTATTACTGCCAAAATTGACGGAGAAACCTTTGAGGCAGCCGCATCGGGGAGTATTGTCACACTTATTCAACAACTGGAAAGATTCACAATTGCTGGTGTCAAGATTACAAACCTATCGAGTTCAAGTGGTCAGGTTCTTACATTAGTCCTTGATTACCAAATAGGGAATGAACCGTCAACAGATTCTTACACATCCTCCTCTGATTGTGATGTTTTTTCTAATGAAGTATGCCCTGCACTAGGGTATGGAGATACCGCAGACCCAAATGGGTATGGCTCACAAGCTATTCCATTCACTGTTACCATTGACGAAATTGATTATCGTCTTGGCGGGTTTGCGAAAGGCTCATTCTCAGATGCTATCCTTTTTGATGTTGATGGCAATTCCGTAACTGTAACCGATGGCAAATTCAATGTATCAATTCAATAAAATCAGATATTTATAATTATGAAAAATATAGTTTTATTGCTTACAATCCTCTCTCTGTCTATGATAACATCTTGTAAAGATGATGACGATTTGAATCCAAATGATCCAGATTCAAAATTTGGAGAAATTAGTTTCAAGGCTGACGGGCAAGAAATTAGATTTTCCTCTGGGAAAGCGAGCTTCTGGTCGCTATTTGCAGGATCTGAAATATTATCTCTTTCCGGCGCAACAACTGATGCCAAAGTCATCAGAATAGATTTCACTATTCTAGGTGATACCACCTTACAGGATTTTAATTACAATTTCTCACATAATTGTGGCAATTTGGGAACTGAAAGAATTTGCGGCTTTCTCACTTACAATGAAGACGTTTTGCAAATCTCTCAAGAACTTTATTTTTCGTCCGAAGTACCTGATGGTAATTTGAATATTGAAATCTCATCAATTGACTACCGTTCTGGCGGCCATATTGCAGGCACCTTTTCAGGAACTGTGTTTAGTGCTGCTGCCAACAATGATAGTCGAACAATTTCTGATGGAAAATTCAATTTAAAAATTGACTGAAAACAATTTCCAACCCCGCTTTAAGGTGTTTGCTAAAAATTGATTCCATGCAAAAATTATTGATACCAATCTTCTTTATGGCAGTTCTCCTGCCCGATGCTTTTTCCCAAGAAGTTACCTTTAAGGAAGACCTGTGGTTTTGGCCAAGTTTCAAGTGTGATGATTGTGCCGTATGCGGCGGTGATATGCTGAATTTTGCAAAAGAAGGAAACAAGACAATAGAAACAAAAACGATATCAGCATTTTGTGAAGGGAAGGATATTGGTGTATGGAAGATAAATTACACCAATAGTTGCACAGGCACTGTTTATGAAAAAGAATATTACGAAATCCCTTCTACGGGCGAGCAGTTCAGGACGGAATCAGATGCAAGAAATCACATCTATACATTAGCCCGGAAATTGTGTTCGGAAGGAAATATCCAGAAAGGTTACATAACCTACGAATCAAAGAAAAAAGAATGGGACGAGCGGGAAAAAAGAAGAAACAATTTAATGGAAGATTACAGAAATGGTAAAATTATCCCCGATACCAATAATTGGAATAACCAAATACGCCCCTCCACACTGTCTGGCGAAGAAATTACAAGCCATGATTGGGAATTGGCAGAGTCAGGCGCATTCGGTCTCACGATGCAAACAAGAAGAATCAAGTTCAACCCAGATGGTACCTTCCACTCTGAAGTGTTAGAAGCCTTGACTGCCCCTAAAGTGGAAAACGGAACATGGGAAATGTTAAAAGATAATACGGTCTTGTTAACTCATGATCCCCGAATTGGAGATTTATTGGAAAGAGTATCAGTATATAAAGAAAAACTTAGCTTTTGGGAAGACATCGGCACTTGGGGAGTTTCTTCAAGCAAACCTTCAAGTCCAAATTATTTGGCAAAGAGAATATCAGCAGCAGGCATTAAGAACAATTGGTCTTTAGCGACGGGCGAATGGTTTATGAAAGTTCAGGGATATCCTAAAAACAGGCTCTTTGAAATCACCGCAGCACTTACTGTTAAAGACAGTATTGTTAGTGGAAATTTATTAAGCGCTAAATCAGGCGACCAATTACAATGCGCGGATGCAAAAATTAACGGTACGACAAAGAATGGTTGGTTTAATTTAACAATTACTTACTTTGATGAAACCTGCGTCGGGCAAGAATATGTATTACAAGGATACATAGTGGATGAGCGCAAGTTTTTCGGGCAGTTTTACCTCACAAAAAACAGTACTTATTCCAACAATCAAAGAGGTTCGGGAGGGAAAGTGGCAGGCCGAATTTCTATGAACAAAGCAAAAGTTACAGGAATAATCAAAGGAGTGGATTTTGAAAATGTCAAAAAGGAAATAGAAAAACCACTTAATACAAAGATACTGAATGGCACTTTTGAAACATTGGATGGATGGTCGTACGCTAATGGAAAAGTTGAAATTGAGGGCAATTCGGTATCCATGATCCCAGATAAAAACGGAACGCCTGTAATACTTAAATCAGAACCATTTCAGGTATCTTATGATAAAAGAAAATTGAGATTTGGCATATATTCCAAAAATGTAATCAGCGGCAGTATAAAAGTTTTTATTATTGATACGGAGTCGCAGGAAAGAAAAGAAGTCTATTCAGAAGAAATCCAAAACACGCTTAATAAGGCAAAAGATTTTTTGGGCGCCATCGAAAAAGGGAAAATCCCTTCTAATAAACAGCCCAAGCGCTCTTCACACGGAGTAGTCACCAAATCACACGAGGTTGAAATTTCTGAATATCAACGCAAGACCATCCAATTGGAGTTTCATTATAAAACTACCGGCATAAAAAAGGAAAAAATCTATATTGATAACATCAAGATGAATAAATTTTAAGTTATGATTTAAACTACCTTTCCAAACTATAATAGAATAGTTTTAGATCGGTACATATTCTTTCTTATACATGTTTTTTTGACATGACTATTTTCTGGATGTATTTGTATTCATAGTCTTGTTTTCCAAATCTATCCGTTCATATATTCTTAATATTCCAAAGATGGTAATCCGGCGATGTGGGTATTATCTCTTTATGTGCCGCATAAGCGAATGACTTTACGGAACATCACTACTTTTTTTAATACTTGCTTTTGTATACTAAAGTTTATATAATGAAAAATGTCATTTCCTCATCTCTCTTTTTTACGCTAATCTTTTTAGCGCAAGTGCTGCATGCACAATTCCAATATGAACCGAACGATGATTTTATAAATGCTTATCCAATAATCTTAAACACCACATATAATGCAGCTATTTATCAAACCGGCGATATTGACATATATAAGTTTGATATCCAGACAGGTTCAGTATTGGAAATAAACGGATCAAGCTTCCCTTCCAATTTAGAACCCGTGATTACTTTATATGACGGACCTAGTGACCTGAATGAGCTAATTACATTTACTAACTTGAATTCTAATTTTATTAAATACTTTAAAGTTTGTTCTGCCGGTACTTATTACCTCAAAATATTTGATGCAGACAATAATAATTCCAATGCTTTATTATATGCTATAAGTGTAACACCAGATATTAGCGATATATATGAATATGGGAATTGCAATGACATCATCACAAATGCCTCGCCAATAGAAACGGGTCAGGTTATCCAGGGGGCAATAAACAGCGCCGGAGATGTGGATTATTACAAATTTGAAGTATTCACCGAGTCGGTTCTAAATATTAAAATTGAAAATGTACCCAATTCTATCCGCATGACCACAGCCTTATATGATACACCAAGCGAATTAACCAATCTGGTAATGTGGACAAGCAATAGCGCCGGGGATGATGTAAGCCGGTACTGGAAAGTGTGCAAGTCGGGGATTTATTATTTGAAACTATTTGACTCATCCAACAACCGTAATAGTCAATTATATAATTTATTAATAGAAGTTGACAACAGCGATATATATGAATATGGGAATTGCAATGATATCATCACAAATGCCTCGCCAATAGAAACGGGTCAGGTTATCCAGGGGGCAATAAACAGCGCCGGAGATGTGGATTATTACAAATTTGAAGTATTCACCGAGTCGGTTCTAAATATTAAAATTGAAAATGTACCCAATTCTATCCGCATGACCACAGCCTTATATGATACACCAAGCGAATTAACCAATCTGGTAATGTGGACAAGCAATAGCGCCGGGGATGATGTAAGCCGGTACTGGAAAGTGTGCAAGTCGGGGATTTATTATTTGAAACTATTTGACTCATCCAACAACGACCGTAGTAGTCAATTATATAATTTATTAATAGAAATTGACAGCAGCGATATATATGAATGCAATGATACACTAACTGAGGCCTATCAGTTGCAATTGTGTACAGACACCCTATTTGCTAATATTAATATCCGGGACGATCATGACTATTTTAGTTTTAACGCTCCGGCGAATATTCTTATTAATATCGAAGTAAGTGATATACCTGGTAATATTGACATGGAGTTAGAGCTAATTGACTATTTGGGAAATATAATAGACCACGACTCCGGGAATAATGGAAATAAAGTAAAGATAAATTTTCGGACTGTACAGGACGGAGTATATACCGTGCATTTATATGATGACGGGAATAATGAATTTAGCCCGGAGCTTTATCAATTAGCAATCAATCTTATACCAGAATTTAACCTCGCCCCAGACTTGAAGGATATGTGTATCGATGAATCTCCTGCCGTACTGAGCGGGGGAAGTCCTTTAGGAGGGTATTATTCCGGCGCAGGTGTGGATTCCGTCACAGGTATTTTTAGTCCAATCCTCGCTGGTATTGGTATGCATAATATTATATTCACTTACACTGATACGATATTGGCGTGTAGCGTCAGCGTCAATACGGTTATTACAGTTCACGATTTACCAAATGTCTCGCTGTCCTTAGCAAACGACACCATTTTGGTATCAGAGGCACCATTTGCGCTGCACGGCGGGATGCCGGCAGGAGGAATATATTCTGGAACAGGGGTAGATTCTATTACAAGAAATTTCAACCCTTTGCTTGCAGGAGTTGGATCCCATCAGATCATATATACTTATACGGATATTTTTGGTTGTACAAATTCCTCTCTTGACACAATCAAAGTGGTTCAATTGGTAAACACCCTTATAGCAATACCGCCCGATCGCTCAATCGTGATAAGTCCAAATCCGTTTTTTAATAAATTTACTATAAACACTAAAAACTTATCCGGACAAGAGGTTGAGATCATTCTCTTTAATATAAATAAAGTTTTAGTCTATCATTCGATTCAAAAAGCAGCAGGGCATTTTGAAATTAACTTTAAAGATAATCCTCCGGGGGTATATTTTTTATTATTGAAAACAGATCAGAAGTCTTATTTGGTAAAGTTGTTAAAAGTATAATATCGAATACAAATAGAAAAAATTTGAGACACTGAAATTAACAATTAAAATTTTTAAAACGGCTGCCTTTCACTGCCTATAAAAACCACCGCTTTTTCATAGGCGCCTTATTTCAGCCTGCTTTAACTTCAACAGTCGCTCTGCCCAATCCAATCCTCCTCAAGTTTGCCGAAATATGCACCAAAAACTAAAAAGCCGGTATTTTTGAACTCAAAAGCGATGGCGGGATTTCGAACCGTTTTTATCAAAACTACTTACCACATCGGCAGATATTTATCCCCCGACTGGCTTTTGAAAATTAGCAGGCAAAAGCTGATCGCCCCTTTTTATCATATCGTATCGGATGAGCCGCCGCCGCATATCCGCCATTTGTACCCGGTAAAAACCGTGCGGCAGTTTGAACGGGATTTGGATTTTTTATTGCGCCATTATCAATCGTTGGATTTGCCTGCTTTTCAATCCTTCGTTTTACAAAACAGGCAGCCCGACAAGCCTTCCTGCTTCCTCACTTTTGATGACGGATTGCGCCAATTTCATGAAGTGATTGCTCCTATTTTATTGCGAAAAGGCATACCTGCCGCCTGTTTTCTGAATAGCGCATTTATTGATAACCAGGACTTGTTTTACCGGTACAAAGCCAGTCTGCTGGCGGAGCATTTTTTACAAAATCCGGAACTGGTTTCTGACCAAAAAGTGAGCGCCATGCTTGCCGCGCCCAACCAAAATGCCGTTTCATATTTGCTCTCGTTATCGTATCGCGAAAAGCAAAAACTGGACGACTTGGCGAGTCTGACGGGTTATGACTTCAAGGAGTTTCTCAAGGTAAAAAAACCTTATCTGACCGGCGAACAAATTCACGAACTTTTAAAACAGGGATTTCATTTTGGCGCGCATAGCGTTGATCACCCCGAATACCGCTTTTTAAATTTTGAAGAGCAAATCCGGCAAACAAAAGAGAGCCTGGAAAATATTTGTCAACATTTTGGTCTGTCTTACAAAACTTTTTCGTTTCCATTCACCGATTATGGCGTGTCCGCACAATTTTTTGAAACTATCTACCGCGATCAAATTGCAGATATTACTTTTGGTTGCGCCGGCCAAAAGAAAGAACTTTTTGACCGGCACGTGCAGCGCATTTCTTTTGAAATGGCGCATTTAAGTGCAAGAGAAATTCACAATGCAGAATTGATGTACAGTTTTTTCAGGGCTTTTTTTGGAAAGAACATTATCAGGCGAAAATGATAGAATTTGAATTTTTAAATAAAGAAAAACTGGCGCGATTTATTGATTCGCCGGCTTTCAATCATTTAAAAAACATTCCCATTTCCCGGCACAGAGCCGTCGCCCATATAAAAAATCCGAGCGCGGCAGATGAAGATATTTTGCTGATTCTTGCTTATTCCGGCGAAGAACTGGCGGGGTATCTGGGTATTTTGCCCGACCATATCCACCTGCCTGACGGCAGGATTGAAAAATGCGGCTGGCTGTCCTGTATTTGGGTGAATGCTGCGATCAGGGGACAAGGACTTGGCGAGCAACTAATACGAAAGGCTTTGGAAAAATGGGACGGCAAAGTTTTATTCACCGACTACGTACCCGCCACCAAAAGCATTTATGATAAAACGGGCGCTTTCGGCAAAGCACTCGTCAAAACAGGTATCAGAATATATGTGCGTGCAGATTTGCACCATATTCTGCCGCCCAAACGTGCTTTTTTTAAAAGTTGTAAACCTGTTTTTAAATTTTCGGACGCGCTCATGAACGCGCTACTTGACACGCGATTTTTGTTTTATAAAAAAAAGCCGCCGCCTTACAGATTTCAATACGTCAACCAGATTGATCGGGAAACCGCAGATTTTATTAGCAAATTTCAGGAAAAAGCACTCTTCAAACGAAGTGCGGAAGAATTAAACTGGATGCTCCGCTATATCTGGATTTTGTCGGCGCCAGCCGGCGATTTTGATAGCCGGCGCTATCATTTTTCATCGCTTGACCGTTCTTTTGATTTTTATTGTCTGCGTGTGTTTGATGACCAGGAGCGGCTTGTTGCTTTTTTGGTTTTTGCAAAAAGGAATCGCCAATTAAAATTGCCTTATTGTTTTTTGGAAACGACAGCTTTGCCGGCCGTGGCGGCCATCATTAATTTTCATATTGCCCAATGGCGCGTCAATACTTTCACCACTTTTCATCCCGCATTGGTAAAGCATCTGGAGAACGGCCGGACGCCCGGACTCTTAAAAAAGAAAATAACCCGTCACTACCTTCTCACACGCATTTTGGAAGAAAAAATATTCTCACCTGATTTTTATATTCAGGACGGCGATGGTGACGGCGCATTTACTTGATCTATATTAATGTTTGCCAAATTTTTCCAATAAATCGGCAAAACGCCAGCAATCTTCAAAACTGTTGTAGAGCGGCACGGGAGCCACGCGAATGACATTAGGTTCGCGCCAGTCGGCTATGACGCCATTTTTTGTCAGGTAATCGAAAAGTGCTTTGCCTTCCTTTCCGGTCAAAATAGAAAGCTGGCAGCCGCGGGCATCCTCGTCTTTGGGCGTGATAATAT
>CALMIT010000889.1 GCA_937864255.1 uncultured Saprospiraceae bacterium | reverse complement strand
CCACTTCTTCTAGTGCGGGCTTGCGCGCTCCGCGTTCCCACTTGCTCACCAGGCTGAAGTCGGTTTGCAGCTTGTCGGCCACTACTTGCAGTGTGAGGCCTGCGGCTTCGCGGTGTTCGCGGAGCAGATTTTTGGAACGCTCGTATTGCAGGTCTATCAATTTTCTGACTTCATCGTCTATCAATTTTGCCGTCTCGTCACTGTACGGTTTATTAAAATTATCCTGCGACATGCCGTAGAAAGACACATTGCCCACCTTTTCATTCATACCAAAAATGGAAATCATGCTGTAAGCCATTTTGGTAACCTGATCGAGGTCATTTTGAGCGCCGGTGGAAATCTTTCCAAAAACCACGCTCTCCGCAGCGCGTCCGCCCAGCGTCATACAAATTCTGTCGAGCATCTGCTCTGTGCGGGTGATGTATTCTTCTTTTGGCAGGTACTGCGCGTAGCCCAGCGTACCGATTCCGCGCGGCACGATGGTCACTTTGACCAGGGGCGAAGCGTGTTCGAGGAACCAGCCGCAGATGGCGTGACCCGCCTCGTGATAAGCAATAATCTCTTTTTCTTCGGGAGAAATGAGTTTGTTTTTCTTTTCCAGTCCGCCAATCACTTTGTCAAGTGCGTAATTGAAATCATCCAACTCCACGTAGCTTTTATTGCGGCGGGCAGCTATGAGCGCGGCTTCATTGCAAACATTCGCTATTTCAGCGCCGGCAAAGCCGGGCGTCATTTCTGCCAAAACAGTCGAGTTTACATCTTCACCCGTTTTGATATTTTTCAAATGCACATTAAAAATAGCGGCGCGACCTTTCAGATCGGGGCGGTCTATGCCTATCACCCTGTCAAAACGACCCGGGCGCATCAGCGCGGTGTCGAGTACATCGGGGCGGTTGGTAGCTGCCATCAGGATAACGCCTTTGTCGGTTGAAAAACCGTCCATTTCCACCAAAAGCTGATTGAGCGTATTCTCGCGTTCGTCGTTTCCGCCGGTGAAACTATTTCTGCCGCGCGCCCGTCCTATCGCGTCTATCTCGTCAATAAAAACGATACAAGGCGCTTTCTCTCTGGCCTGGCGGAAAAGATCGCGCACCCGCGAAGCGCCAACACCCACAAACATTTCCACAAAATCAGAACCTGAAATGGAAAAGAAAGGCACGCCCGCTTCGCCGGCAACGGCTTTCGCCAAAAGTGTTTTTCCCGTTCCCGGAGGGCCAACGAGCAAAACGCCTTTCGGAATTTTTCCGCCCAAAGCGGTATATTTTTTCGGATTTTTCAAAAAGTCCACCACTTCCATCACTTCTTCTTTTGCTTCGTCCAGTCCGGCTACGTCGGCGAAGGTGACGTTCACTTTCGCATTATTGTCAAAAAGTGTGGCTTTGGATTTGCCGATATTAAAAATCTGGGAGCCTGCCCCGCCCGGACCACCGGCTACGCGGCGCATGATAAAAATCCACAAAACCACGATGATAACAATCGGCAAAATCCAGCCGATGATGGTGGGAAGCCAGTTGACACGGGTATCGTATTTCGGATAAAGCCGCTGACTATCAGGAATATCTTTTTGCAAATCGGCCAATTTGGATTCAAAAGATTCCACCGAGCCTATTTCAAAAATGTAATTGGGACGGTTGCCGCCGAAATTGCTCTGTGCGGCGTCCTTGTATTTTTCGTCTTTCAGTTTTTCATCTTTGATATAGACGTACACCATTTTTTCATTGATGACTTCTATATTTTTTACGTCGCCCGAAAGCACCATTTCCCTGAAACGATTCCAGAGAATCGGATCGTTGCTGGCATTGTTGATGCTAAAAACATTCAAGCCTATCAATACCAGCGCGATGACTGCATATATCCAATAAGAACCCAGTTTGGAGTTGGGCTTATTTTCATTATTTTGATTATCGTCTCCCATTCTAATTTTTTTTCACCAAAAACGATTAAAGATTCATTTCGTTAAGCTCAACTCATTTTTCTCGACTAAGTTGAAAAATTGAACTACAAATTCGCATATTCTGTGAATTGCGCGTCGCTCCAAAGTTCTTCCAACTCGTAAAAGGCTCTTTTTTCTTTGTGAAAAATATGCACGACGGTAGTAAAATAGTCCACACAAATCCACAATGCCTGGCGTTCGCCCTCCACATGATTGGGCGCGGTACCCGTTTCAAGTTTGATGCGTTGATGGATTCTGTCTGAAATAGCTTTTACCTGGGTAGTGGAATCGCCCTCGCAGATGATAAAAAAATCCGTCGGGGCGTCAGTCAGTCGGCGCATATCCAATTTGACAATATTTTTGCCCTTGATATCCTGGATGCTGTCAATAATTAATTCGTTGAGACTTTCTGTGTTAACTTGTGGTCGGGATTTTAATTGCGTACTCAAATTTTGAAATGATTTTTTACTGAGAAAACAGGCTTGGCAATTTGTAATGAACGGTTTTTTGTAAAATAGCCGCCCAATTTTTTATAAAACAAAGTAACCAAAAAGTATTTGAGAAAACTGCAAAAGTCGCTTTCGGGCTTTGTTTTCAAATTAAAAAACGAATTGCCAAAGTTATCAATTTTATTTTAGTGACGATCAAAAACACACTTTTCGTCGGTAAAGTTTTCGAATGGCTCGAATCGGTGGACTCAACCAATCGCTTCACCCGCGATCTGCTATCAAAAAGTAAACCACCCGAAGGAACTGTGGTAGCTACTGCCCGCCAAACCGCCGGCCGCGGACAAATCGGCAGTAATTGGGAAAGCGAGCCTGACAAAAATGTAACCTGTTCTGTCATTTTTTACCCGGTTTTTTTGGAGGCGCGCAGGCAATTTTTGCTCAACCAGTCTGTCGCCCTGGCTATACACGACGTTTTGTCGGCATTGAAAATGGAAGGAGTGAAAATCAAATGGCCCAACGATATTTACGTCGGACACAAGAAAATCTGCGGGTTGTTGCTGCAAAACAGCGTTGCCGGAAATTTTTTACAAGCCACTATTTCGGGCATCGGGCTGAATGTAAATCAATCCGCTTTTTTGAGCGACGCACCCAATCCTACTTCCGTTTTTCTGGAAACAGGCAAAACGGCGCCGCTGGCGGAAATGTACCAGCTACTGTGCGAAAAACTTGAGTTCAGATACCTGCAACTGCGGCGTGGCGAAGCCCAAAAAATAGACCGTGATTACCACGAAAATCTTTATCTGGTCGAAACAGAGCACGATTTTTTTCTGCCCGACGGGGCGGTTTTGAAAGGAAAAATAAAAGGCCTAAACGAAACCGGGAAACTGCTGGTACAGTGCGGCGCGGAACTGAAAGTTTTTGATTTTAAGGAGATCGCCTTTGGCAAAAAAGCCTAACCAAGTTACTCTTCTTCCTCACTTTTTCCCATCTGTCCTTCTTCTTCGAGGCGACTAAAAAGTTTATTGACTTGGTACATTTCGTCCAGCGTGTCGTCAATGAAAAAACTAATTTCGGGTATTCGGCGCACATGGTTTTTGATGCGGCGGCCAAGTCCCTGGCGCAGGTGGGTGATTTCGGATTCGAGGTGCAGGATGACTTCCTGCTTGTTTTCCGTGTTAAAAATGCTGAGATATATTCTTGCGGCGCTGAGGTCGGGCGACATTTTCACGTTGGTCACTGTCACCAAAATGCCGGGGCCGTAAATGTAACTTCCCTCGCTTTGCAGCAACATGCTGAAATTTCTTTTTATCAATTCTGCGACCTGCAATTGCCTGATAGATTCCATTTTTCGATTTTTTTAAAAACCATTCCGCTTTCCCAAAAAGGGGCGCAAAAGTATCATTAGAAGGGCTAAATATGCACAAAAGCGACAAAAGCTTTTTTAAAAAGAAGAATTATTTTCAAAAACGGAGAGGAGGAGCAGCGGGGAGATTAACTACCTTTGGCAGCGAAGAAAAATGCGTATGGAATTTATAATTCGGCACATCGGAGTATTGGAAAAAGTGGCGGAAGCAGCGCTGGCTTTCGCCGGCGGACGCAAAAAATTTTTCCTCACCGGCGATCTCGGCTCAGGCAAAACCACTTTTACAAAAGCGTTTTGTAAAAAACTGGAAGCAAGCGACGAAGTAACCAGCCCCACCTATTCGCTGGTCAACGAATATGCCTATCGCGACGAAAACGGACATGAAAAAATTATTCACCACCTCGACCTGTACCGGCTAAAAAATTTGCAGGAGGCGCTTGATATCGGCATCGAGGATTACCTCTATGACCAAAACTACTGCCTCATCGAATGGCCGGAAATTATCGAGCCTATCGCTCCTGACGACGTGGTAAGAATTATCTTCTCCCTGGAGGCAGATTCCAGCCGGAAAATTCTATTTTTGTAACTACCTGACTTTAATTTTTTCAGAAAAGCATCGAGGAGCTTTTGACTTTTTTACAAGCCCAAAATTATGAGCCAACAACATAAGCGTATCCCCATTCCCAAATCACTCACCCAAGGCCATCTTGAAACCCAGGAATCTTTGCTGGAAATACAACGCGAACCCGACGGACTTTTTATCGGTATTCCCCGCGAGAGCATCATGCAGGAAAACCGCGTGGCGCTCGTGCCTTCTTCCGTGCGTACACTGACGGGACAAGGACACCGCATACTGATGGAAACCGGTGCGGGCGTCAAGTCGAGGTTTACAGATAATGAATACTCGGAAGCCGGCGCAGAAATGGTCGCCACAAAACGCGAGGTGTACGAAGCCGACGTCATTTTGAAAGTGTCGCCTCCCACCATCGAAGAAATTGATTTGATGCGCCCCAACCAGATTTTGATTTCACCGCTCCACCTGCCCATTCTCACCGCCGAATACATCAATAAGCTGCGGAAAAAGAAAGTGATAGCGCTGGCCATGGAATACATCCAGGACGCCTCCGGTTCGTATCCGGTCGTCAGGATAATGAGCGAACTGGCGGGCATGGCCGCCATGCTCACGGGCGCCGAATTGGTCTCAAACAGCGCCGGCGGAAAGGGCGTACTTCTGGGCGGTATTTCCGGGGTGCCGCCTGCCAAAGTAGTCATCCTGGGCGCCGGCATGGTAGCCGAATATGCCGTCAGAACCGCGCTGGGACTGGGCGCTGAAGTGCGCATTTTTGATAATAATATTTACAAACTCAAACGCATACAAGACCAGGTGGGCAGGCAATTGTACACCAGCGCCATCAATCCTGTGTACCTCGAAGACGAACTCGTACAAGCCGACCTGGCTATCGGCGCTATCCACTCGCCGTCGGGGCGCACGCAGGTCATTGTCAACGAAGATATGGTGATGAAAATGAAGCCCGGTTCGGTCATCGTGGATGTGAGCATAGATCAGGGCGGCTGCTTCGCCACTTCCGAAATCACCACGCTTGACAAGCCGACTTTTGTAAAACACGACGTCATTCATTATTGCGTACCCAACATCGCCTCGAAATACCCGCGCACCGCTTCTATCGCCGTGAGCAACATCCTGACGCCGCTGATATTGCGCGCCGCCGAAACCGGGGGCATGGAGCCGCTGCTCTATTCGCACCGCGGATTGCGACACGGCATTTATGTTTACAAAGGCAGCCTCACCAATACTTACCTCGGCAAACGATTTGACATCAAAAGCACCGATATTGACTTGTTGATTACTTCCATTTTATAAAAATTATTGCCATGCCTGAAACCTACTCCATTGAAGAAATAATTCCGCTGGAAGACGAAGCGCTGAAAGAAAGACGTGAAAAATTATTCGGAAAAGCAGAAGCCGACAAACTGGCACAAAACCGCTTCGGCATTGCGCTGTCGGGCGGCGGCATCCGCTCGGCTACCATCAATCTCGGCTTTCTGAAAACACTGAATAAATTTGACGTTTTAAAAAAAGCGGATTATCTCTCCACGGTATCGGGCGGCGGCTACTGCGGCTCATACATTCAGGCTACTTTGAAAAATGAAGGCAGCTACGAAAAGCTGTTTACCAAAGAACAGGTTGACTACATGCGCAAGCGGGGCGAGTATCTTTTTCCCGGCAAGGGCTGGACAAAAGTGTGGAATCAAATCGTACTTGCCGTCGGGTATCTCGCCAGTCTGGTCATGAGCCTGTTTAGTCCGCTCATTCCTTTCCTGATCGTGGCGATCACTTACCTGTTTTTCTTTTATGGCGACAGCATTGTGGAGTGGTGGGAAGGTACGCCGCTGGCGGAGCCGCCGAAGCCCGAAAGCGATCCGGTGGGCGAGGTTTTGAAATACTCGGCTTATGCGCTGGGCGGGCTGATTTTGTTGAACTATCTGTCCAATCTGCTTTATAAATTCAACCTTTTTATTTCTTCCAAATTTCACCGCGTACAGGCAGGGCTGGTCATTGCCGCCACCATTTTGGTGGCAGGAATTTCGGTCGGTTTGTTTTTAAAAACAGCGCACCTGCCCTCCGCAGAGTTGCTTTTGTTTTATTGTTTTATCATGGTGGTTTTGATTTTTGCCGGCTTTTTTACCAATCCGAACGCCACGAGTTTTCACCGTTTTTACAGACAACAACTGGCGGAAGCTTTTTTGCATTTCAGCGGCGATTTTAAAAATGTGCCATTAAAAAATTTATTTCAAAACAAAAGCGAAAGACAGGCTGACTACCTCGCGCCCTACCCGCTGGTGAATACCTGCCTCAATCTGCAATCCACCGTAAAAGATCAATCGTACGAAGGCACGAAAACCAGCGACTTTTTCCTGCTTTCGCCAAAATTCTGCGGCTCCAAACTGGTCGGTTATGTGGAAACGGCCGACGCCCATTCCGGCTACGACCGCATGACCTTTCCCGCCGCCATCACGGTGTCGGCGGCAGCCATCAATCCCGGCATGGGCAATTATTCCAATAAAATCGTCGCCATCCTCACTACCCTGCTCAATGCGCGGCTCGGTTACTGGACCTGGAATCCATCGCGGGTCAAGGAAAGCGTGCCGGTGGTCTGGTGGCCTTTTTACTTTTTTTTCGAACTATTTTCAAAAATCGGCACGGACAAAAAAATGCTCAATATCTCCGACGGCGGACATATCGAAAATCTCGCCGTGTATGAACTTTTGCGCCGCAAATGCCGCCTCATCCTGGCGGTGGATGCGGGCGAAGACCCATTTTTTACTTTTGCCGATTTGGAAAACCTGACGGTGCGCGCCCGCAACGAACTGGGCGTGGATATTCGCTTTCGCGAAGACCAGGTGCCCGAAGACATCATCCGCCCGAAGCCCTCGCACGGTTATTCGCAAAAGCGATACGCGGTGGCGGATTTGTTTACCATCTGGGAAGAAATTCTGGTAGAAGACGACAACGGACAAATCGTGAACGACAGCAGCGGCAAACCCGTGGAAGCGCTGGTCAATTATTTTTATAAAAAAGGCAGCGACGACATTGACTTTGATGTGAAAATAAAATGCAAAGACAGCGCGCTCGACCTCGATGCACTGAAAAAAATGGTGGCGAAAAGGATTTTCAAAAAAGTAAAATTCGAAAAAGAACACCTCAAATTTGGCGCGCTGGTGTACGTCAAATCTTCTGTCACCGCGCCGCCGGGCAAGCCGCTTATTTTTAAAGACGAAGACTTGAAATACGGCACTTACAAATACAAAATCTACCATCCGAATTTTCCGCACGAACCTACCAGCGACCAGTTTTTTGACGAAGTACAGTGGGAGGCGTATTACCAACTCGGTCAGTACATCGGCGCGGAGGTACTCGGCATTCCTGATTTTGTAAAATATCAGGAGGGCGAAAAATCCGGCTTCCCGCTCACCATCGAGCAATTGATTGACCGGTTTGACAAAGCGGGTTACAGCTTTTTCCAAACCGAAGACGAGGCGAAAACGCGCGGCGGAAAATCGAAAGGCGCGGGCGGCGAAGGCGAAGCGCCGGTCACGATCATGCCCGAAGAAGAACTGCCGAAAGAAGTGAATTATTCAATGTGACGAGCTTTTGGAATGTAGAATAATGAATGCGGAATGACGAATGTAGAGGGACGAATTTTTCGAGTGACGAGTTTTTT
>CALMIT010000888.1 GCA_937864255.1 uncultured Saprospiraceae bacterium | reverse complement strand
TATAATTTTCCAGCCCTTTGTACAAAAACTTGCCTTTTAATTTGAAAAGAAACTGGCGGTTTTCAGCCAACACTTCGTCCACCCATATTTCGCTCCATTCTGCTTTGGACATTAACCTGGCAGCCATATTTACGCGGTTGCCGACCACTGCAAGCTGACACCTCTCCTCCCCGCCGATGATACCTGTGAATGCCTGTCCGGCACTTATACCTATTTTATATTTGAAATCGGGATGCACCGGGGTTTCGTTCATCTTTGCGGCAAAATCCAGTGAAAACTCCAGCGCTCTTTGCTCATTGTTTTCAAATGATTGCGGCACGCCAAAAAAGCCAACCATCAGACCGCCTTTGTCTCCAAAATCTATTTCCTTAAAATAGCCTCCGTAGTAATCAAAAAGTTCAAGCACCACACCGGCAAACTCGGCCAATAAATCGTGTGCATAAGTGCCTTCGAAAGAAATAAACACCGAAATAACTTTCCGAAATTCGCCGCTTTCCGGAAAATCAAGCACAGCGGCGGGTAAAAAATGCGTTGCAATATCTTTTTTCACCGAAATTTTTGTTTTCGGTTTTGACAAAAGCGGAAAATACTCCGGCGCTTTTTGCAATTTAAAAAACCGGGGATCGTCCGCCGGCTGCCAGGCAACACGATTGCTTAATACGTTTTTAAGCCTTTCGTCGGCAATGATTTCCTGCTCTACTGCAAGTTTTTGTGCATCAGAACTTGCCTGCACAGCTTCTCCTCTGAAATAAAAAGACTTGTGCCGCCCGCCCACAATGCCCCAATCCACGCACCCAATCGCCACGCCCAATTTGGCGCCGACTCTAAAATCTTCCACAGGCGGAAGCCCTCTTACCAGATCCCGAATTTCTACTGCGGTCTGCAAAAAATCATAAGGCGTGAGCGCATCCGCGCTCAGAGGAAAGATGCCCGTAAAAGCATCGCCGGCAAAGTAGGGAATGAATCCGCCACGCTCATATACAATTTTGACCAATGGTGAAAAAATACCATTGAGTAATACGGAAAGTTCTTCAGCACCGTCTTTTCCTTTCTTCATCATACGCGCCGTAAGCGGCGTAAAGTCAGTCAAATCAATAAAAAGCACATAGGCTTCAAGGCTGCCTTGTTGTTCGCCCAAACGGTATTTTTTCTCAATAAAATCAGGAATAAGCGGTTTCACATATTTGATTTGAATCCCGGAAAGCCCTTAAAAGGACGGCACAAAAGTAACGCTAAATCAAAAATCTGCTTTTTTTATCAACAGGTTTTATAAAATCTGCGCCAAAAAGGAAAATTATTAAGCCTGCGAATCATTTTTTGATAGCTCTCGAAGCGACTTTTTTGTCACAATTTCCTCTTTAAAATCACAGACACCTAAATTTTTAAAAACTTCATCTTACTTTTATTTTTACACCTAAATCGCCCGACCATGAAAGGAATTTTATTTTCTTTCTTCCTTCTGCTTTCCTGCTCTCTTCCGGGGCAGTCTCTTGTAAAACATATAGAAACATTCAGAACCGGCCAAAGTGTTCATATAAATGGCAAAGCCGAGGAAAATGACTGGACACTGGCGCCGGCTGCTACCGACTTTATTCAAAATGACCCTTTGCCCGGCGCCACACCTGCCGGCGATACCGAGGTACGTGTACTCTATGACGACGACGCGGTGTATATTTTCGCCAGCATGAAAGATTCGAAACCCGACAGCATTCTAAAGCAACTCACGCAAAGAGACGAAATCGGAATCACAGACTGGTTTGGCGTCATCATAGACACCTATCAGGATGGAAATAACGGAACCGGCTTTTTTGTAACGGCATCAGGCGTGCAGTTTGACATTAAATATTCGGTCGCTGCCCAGGGCAATTGTGATAGCTACGACCTTTTTTGTGGCGACAAAAACTGGGACGCTGTGTGGGACAGTGAAGTAAGCCTGACACCGGAAGGATGGACCGTAGAAATGAAAATTCCGTATTCGGCCTTGCGCTTTCCCAAAAAACCGATACAGGTGTGGAACATCAATTTTTCAAGAATGAATCGCCGGCTGCGCGAGTTAAGTTTTTGGAATACGGTAAACCCCGAAGGTGTCGGCTTTTTGCAACAATCCGGAAAAATCAACGGACTAAAAAATATCAAATCGCCGCTCCGGCTCTCTTTTACGCCCTATCTGGCCACTTACGTGGAAGACTATTATGACCGAAACGAACAACCAAAACATAGTTGGGGCAAGTCTATCAGCGGCGGCATGGATGTAAAATACGGCATCAATGACGCCTTCACCGTTGACCTGACGCTGATTCCTGATTTCGGCGAAGCACAATCTGATAACCAGGTTTTGAATCTCTCGCCTTTTGAAGTCAAGTTTGATGAAAACCGCCAGTTTTTTACCGAAGGCGTAGAGCTTTTTAATAAGGGCGGCTACTTTTATTCGAGGCGGGTAGGCGGGGGGCCTATTTCTTTTTTGGGGGGGGGAGATTCGCTGGGGGGAGGCGAGGAAATTCTTGAAAAACCGCTTGAGACACAATGGTATAATGCTACCAAAAATTTGGGCAGAACCAGCAAAGGACTCGGACTCGGTTTTTTTAATGCCGTGGCAGGTTCTTCTTTTGCAAAAATCAAAAAGGAAAATGGAGAAATACAAGAGATACAAACAGCGTCGCTGACCAATTACAATGTAATGGCGCTGGACCAAAATCTTCCAAACAACTCTTACGTCACTTTCCTAAATACCAATGTGTGGCGGTCTGGCGCAGATTACGAAGCCAATGTGAGCAGCGCCATGTACGAACTACGCAATAAAAAGAACACGTACTCGCTGGGAGGCAGAGTAGCCGTAAGTCAAAAATATGCCCCCGAAGACACCGAACTCGGACACACTGTGAATGCAAATTTTGGAAAAACGACGGGTAAATGGCGCTGGCGTACCGGCTATAATGAGGAAGGTGTGAATTATGATATCAATGACCTCGGCTTTCTTTTTGCGCCGAACGAGCGAAGCTGGTGGTTTAATTTGAGCTACAACAGGTACCAGCCTTTCGGCAAATTCAACTCGGCGGGCGGCGGCATTTATACGGAATATTACCGCCTTTTTGCGCCAAGCCGCTTTACCTCGGCGGGCATCAATACCTGGGGCTGGGCTGTGACCAAAAACTTCTGGGGCTTCGGATTTTGGACTTACCACGAACCTTTCAACGGGCGCGATTATTTCGAACCCCGGCAGGAAAACTGGAAAACTTTTTTCACCATGCCCAAAAGCGACAATTTCGGTGCTTATTTCAATACAGATTACAGGAAAAAAATTGCGCTGGACGTGAGTTCCAATTACCGCGATTACGAAACCAAAGGGCGCTATCGCTTCAATTGGTTTGTTGCGCCCAGGTTTAGACTGAATGACAGGTTTTCATTCATCTTTGAAGTGGGCACATATACATTTATCAACGACCGCGGATATACAACCGAAACCGACGCCGGAGAGATAATTTTCGCGCGCCGCGACCAGACAACCGTAGAAAACAATGCCCGGATTAATTATGCTTTTAATAACCGCATGACCGTGTCTTTCAGAATGCGGCATTATTGGTCAAAAGTGCACAATAAAGAATTTTTCGAACTCGAAGAAAATGGCGACTTGTCGCCTTCAAAATATTGGGACAACCACGATTTTAATTTCAATGCTTTTAATGTAGATGCGATTTTCAGGTGGCGCTTTGCTCCCGGCAGCGACCTTTTTGTCATCTGGAAAAATGCTATTCTGGACGACGGCGAAGTACCCGCGCCGGATTATTTTTATGACGTAAAAAAACGCCTTTTCAACGCGCCTCAATCCAACAGTCTTTCCATAAAGTTGATTTATTTTATTGATTATCAATATTTTGTAAAATAAAAAAGGGCGCGACAAAGAAGAATGTCGCGCCCTTTTGTTCTTCTCTAAAATCCTACTTTTTCGGAGGGTGCAGGTCAAATTCTACCCTGCGGTTTCTACTCCTGCCTTCCACGGTGTCGTTGGAAGCGACGGGATTGGTTTCTCCGTAGCCTTTGGCGGTCATGCGTTTTTTATTTATACCTTTTGAAGCAATGTAGGTCAGGCAACTTTCTGCCCTGGCTTCCGAAAGCGATTGGTTCGCAGCGGCATTGCCCACATCGTCCGTATATCCTTTCATATCCAGGTGATAGTCAGGGTATTTTTTCATCAAATCCACAATTTGATCCAACACCGCAAACGACTCGCTTTTCAAAGTAGCTTTAGCAGTTTCAAATTGTACATTTCGTACGGCAAGACTTAATACTTCTTTTTCTTCCGGTTTCAAATCAGGACAACCGTTATTTTGTATCGAACCGGGCGTGTTGGGACATTTATCTTTCGAATCTTCCAAACCGTCGCCGTCGCTATCCGGACATCCGTTAAATTTTCTGAGACCCGCTTTTTGCGGGCAAGCATCCT
>CALMIT010000887.1 GCA_937864255.1 uncultured Saprospiraceae bacterium | reverse complement strand
GCTCATTAAATACCGGATGTACCAGAAATTCACTATCCCTTATCAGCGGTTTTGCAATGGAAGGAGCGCCCGGTTTTTTATCGCTGCCGGCTTTTTTGCCGGAGGCTTTTGCAAAAATTTCAATGATATTTTGAAAACTTTCTTCCGTCACCGTCTCGTCCAGGCTGATTTGAAGCGCGGTATTTTCATAATAAAAATTGACCTTGCCGCTGACGGCGGCTGATTTGATTTTGGCAATTTCAGCAGCAGACCCTTCCACGCGCAGGGTATCAAAAAAGTTTTTATTGACCTGTGAATAGCCAAAATTATTAATTTGAATATCAAGTCTTTGAGCGTATTGGTGGATTGTTTTCGCAATATTTTTCAATCAAGCAGGTCCGTGATAGGCGGTTAAAAAACCAGCCATATTTGCCAAAAGCGCCTGTGCTGTGCAAATGTTGGATGTCGCTTTTTCGCGGCGGATGTGTTGCTCTCTCGTCTGGAGCGCCATGCGCAGCGCGCGGTTGCCCTGCATATCAACCGACACCCCGATAATTCTGCCGGGAATAATTCTTTTGTAATCGTCCTTAGTAGCAAAATATGCGGCGTGCGGACCGCCATAACCCATCGGCACGCCCAGCCGCTGCGTGTTTCCTACGGCGCAATCCGCGCCCCATTCGCCGGGCGGCTTCAATAATGCGAGGCTCAATATATCGGCAGCAACCGTCACGTAGATTTCCTCTGCTTTCATTTTTTCTACAAAAGCGCGGTAATCTTCCACAGATCCTTGTTTATCAGGATATTGGAGCAGCACTCCGAAAGTTTTTTTCGAGGGTTTGAATGTTTTCCAATCGCCCACAATTACTTTCAGATCGAGCGGCGCAGCGCGGGTCATCAACACATCAATGGTCTGCTGAAAAACTTTGTCGCTCACAAAAAATTCGTTGGCGGGTTCGTCTTTTGCCTTTTTGTTTTTGACACTGAAAAACATGGTCATGGCTTCGGCCGCAGCTGTACCTTCATCCAGCAAAGATGCGTTTGCAATCGGAAAGCCAGTCAGGTCGCTCACCATAGTCTGGTAATTGAGCAGCCCTTCCAGCCTGCCCTGCGCTATTTCCGCCTGATAAGGTGTGTATTGCGTGTACCAGCCCGGATTTTCAAAAACATTTCTCAAAATAACAGAAGGCGTTATAGTGCCATAATAGCCTTGTCCGATATATGATTTGAAAACTTTGTTTTTGCTGCCTGTTTTTTTCAGGTGTTGGAGGTATTCGTGTTCGCTGAGCGCTTCGGGCAGGTTCAGTTCTTTATTGAGCCTGATGGATGCGGGGACGGTCTGGTTGATCAGCGTGTCAAGATTTTCTACCCCGATGGTGTCCAGCATGGCTTTCAGTTCGGTTTCGTTCACCCCCAGGTGTCTTCTCGAAAAATCGCCGGTATTATTGGCATTGCTCATATTATTGAAATCGTTTTATTTGATAATTAAAATTGATTTTTACAGCGTGGCGAAAATACACTTTTTGCGCTCTAAAAAACAAAACCGGAGGTCTTCGGTTGCTAAAAGTCACACATTATTTTATTTCTTTTCAGTCCTGTTGATTAACCCTTTTACCAGCAAATTGAGCATCAGAATCAGCGCGGTAAAAACTGAAATCCGTCCGATAATATCTCCCCATTTTTCATAAAAAGTACGCTCGTCGTTGAAAAGAATTTTCCCGTTGATGGCAGTAGCCTCGTTGTATTTTGTGGGTTGTAAAATGACGCCTTTCTGGTCAATAAAAGCGGAAATGCCGGTATTGGCCGAGCGCGCGATTGGTCGTCGGGTTTCGATGGCGCGCAGGGAAGCATACTTCAGATGTTGGATGTGTCCGGCAGTTTTGTCCCACCAGCCATCATTGGTCATGATGAAAATCGCTTCCGCACCATTTTTCACGTAGCCCGTTGAAAATTCACCGAAGACAGATTCGTAACAGATGACGGGCGCTACTTTGCCGGCGGCGCTTTCGAAGGTACTTCGGATAGATTGAGTGCCCAATCCTTCCACCGAACCGTCCAGCGATTTCACGATCGGTTCGAAGAAAAACAGCAATTTCCGGTAAGGAAAAATTTCCGGGCCGGGTACGAGTTTGGATTTTTTATAATAAGGAATTTTATTCAGCGAATCGCTGGTGAGTTGTATCGCCGCATTGTAAATTTCAAACCGAAAGGTATCCCGGCCATTTCTGATTTGAGTGCGGGTATGTTCGGTAGCCGGCTCTGATTTTTCAAAAATTTTATACCCGTCAATACCCGTCACGAGCTTTAATCGCGGGTAATTTTCCAGAAATTTTTTCAGGGTTCTGATTTCGGAATTTTGTTCAAAACTGTTGACTTCCACCATCCCAAAACTGGTTTCGGGGAAAACCAGGTAGTCGGTGCTCTGCGTCAGGCTGTTTTCTGCCAGGGTCATAAACCGGCGCAATTGCTGGTGATCCGGTATGGAAAATTTTTCATAATGCGGCTCGAAATTCGGCTGCACGACGACGACTTCCACCGGACGGCCTTTTTCAACATAAGTGAAATACTTGTACAATGAAAAAAACAGGGGCGCCAGCAGCAGCAAAATAATTTTTTGTAATTCCCATTTCGGTCTGGCCGGTGCGGCGGCTTTTCTAGTTTTTATAAATTTGAAAATCAATACATTCGCCAGCAAAACCCAAAAAGTGCCGCCAAAAATTCCGGTGTATTCATACCACTGAACCCAGGCGGGAAATTCTGCAAACGCATTGCCCAGATTCAGCCAGCTCCAGGAAATTTCCCAGTGCAGGTGTAGCATTTCGAAAGAAATCCAAAAGACGATAAAGGACAGATAAGCGAGCCTCGGAATGTATTTTTTTGCGAGATGAAACAGCACAAACGGCCCGGTCATAAAAAAAGCATTCAAAAAAATGGCCACGATACCTGCGGCGAAGGCCGTATTAGCCACCCAATAAGTGACCAAAATATTCCAGATAGCGAAGGTATTGTAGGCGAAGCGGAAGACTTTACGCGCTGATTTTGGTGATTGCGAGAGTTCGTCTTCCACCATCAAAAGCGGCACGAAGGCAACAAACAAAAGCGGCGTGAGCGGAAACGGCGGAAATCCGAGCGATAGCAAAATACCGCTGAGCGCGGATAAGCCGAGCCACCGCCAGTTGCGGTCTTCGGGCGTCCATTTT
>CALMIT010000886.1 GCA_937864255.1 uncultured Saprospiraceae bacterium | reverse complement strand
CCAATCACATAAATATAGTCGGGATTTCCGGCGTATTTGGCGTCTGTCCTGCCCACCATGTCCACATTAATATTCACGATAGTATTTTCCAGCGGAAAAACAGGGTGTTCCACGTAATATTTTGAACCGAGCAGACCTTTCTCCTCGCCGCTCACCAACATGCACAAGACGCTTCTTTTAGGTCCCACGCCAGATTTTTTAGCTTCCGCAAATGCCTGCGCAATTTCCAGCACCGTGGAAGTGCCGGAGCCATTGTCGTCGGCGCCATAAAAAATCGAATTTCCTTTTTTACCCAAATGATCGTAATGCGCGGTGACCACGACTAATTCTTTTTTCAAAGCAGGATCGGTGCCTTCGATGTAGCCGAGCACATTTTCGCCGGCGAGGCGGCTGTCCAGTTTATCCTGAAAAAGCTGGAGATTACACTTTAATTTGGCTGATTTTGGTTTTCCGCCTGACTGGATTTGTTCGCGGGCAGCTACCACTTTTTCCATTTTATCGCCGATGATGGCTTTGGCGACAGTCGGAGAGATAAAAACGTTGTTGGCGAAGCGCGTCTCAGGCAATTCGCTCTCGCCCATGCTGTTGCCGCCACCCACTATTTTGCTGCGATTGTCGCTGATATTTTTTTGAATATCGGCATCAATGATCAAGACCAGTTTGACGCCATTTTTTTTCGCCGCCTCCAGTTTTTTTCTAAAATCGCCGCTCCATTCCGAAACCTCAGAAGTGCCGCTCACCCAATACATACCGTCCTGATTTTTGGGTTCGCCGGCATAAATCATAATCGTTTTGCCCTTTACATTTTGTCCGGCATAATCGCTGTATTTTGAATCGTCAATTCCGTAGCCGAGAAAAATAACCGATTTGGATTTGAAGTCCGGCAAACTGGAATTAGTAGATGGAAAACTGTAAAAATCATACAAATGGCGATAGTCGCGATTGTTGACATTGAGCGCGATGCGGTTCCAACGCTCGTTGATAAAAGCTATTTTTTGAAAATAATTCCCATTTTCATCCAGGGGCGGGATGCCAAATTCCTTAAATTTTTCGGCGATGAAAGCGGCAGCTTTTTTCTGTCCCGGTTCGCCGGTTTCGCGTCCTTCAAAATCATCGGAAGCCAGCACGGTCAGGTAATTTTTTAAATCTTCGCTGCGAATGGTTTGCGCCAGTTGCGCCGGTAAGTCTGTTGACTTTTGTATCGTTTCCAAAGCTGCCTGCGCAAAAAGCGCCGGAAAAGAAATCAGGATTGAAAAGAGAATCGAAACGGTAATTTTCATTTTTGAAATTTTCAATTTTTTAAAAATCAGGAGCAGGCAATTTTTGCGACGCGTTGCGTGTGCCTGCCGCCTTCAAAATCTGTCGAAATAAACATTTCCACCATTTTTAATGCCAAATCCGGCTCGACAAAGCGGGCAGGCAATGCCAGGACGTTGGCGTTGTTGTGCTGACGCGCCAGGGCGGTTAATTCTGCCGACCAGCACAGCGCTGCGCGGATACCCTGGTGTTTGTTTGCCGTGATGGCGACGCCGTTGCCGCTGCCGCAAATCACGATACCCAAATCCGCCTGCCCATTCTCAACCATACCGGCAACCGGGTGAACGAAGTCGGGATAATCTACCGAATCGGTGGCAAA
>CALMIT010000885.1 GCA_937864255.1 uncultured Saprospiraceae bacterium | reverse complement strand
CCAGATACGGCGCGGGCATATTTCCCTGAATAACAATGGCATCTGGGACAATGGCGGGCAGCCCGGCGATTTCTTTTCCGACAATAATACTTTCTCCGGGCCGGGGCTTTTTCGCTGGTACGGCAACCGGAATTTGGCCAATTGGCAAACGCTGGGTTACGATTTGAATTCCTTTTCCTGCGATCCGGTTTTCGACGATTTGAGTTCGTTGCGCCTTTCGCCGCTCGATGATTGTGCACGGAACAGTGGTACGCCGCTGAACAGTTTTAAATACGACATAGACGATCAGGAGCGCGGCAACGAAGATGGCTGGGACATTGGCGCGGACGAATATTACGAAACGGTCATTGCCTCTTTGCTCTCGAATGTGGATGCTGCGAAAGCGCTGATCAGCGAAGAAACGGCACTTTTTCCCAATCCGGGGCAGGAAGGGTTTTTTATAAAATTGCCTGATGAAAATTCAGCGGTGAAAGTTGTAGTGCGCGACGCGCAGGGAAGGATGGTGAAATCATTTGAGTCCGAAGCGGGGCGGATGATTTTTAAAGTAGAAATGGCTGACCAGCCCGACGGCATTTATTTTATTCAAATCGGCAGAGCCGGACGGCCTTTTGAAAATCTCAAATGGTTGAAAAACAGGTAAATACAAAAACTATTTTCCATTAAAAATCTCGATTCATGTTTTATTTCAACCGGCTTCACTTCAAAAAACAATGGCCGGCAATTGCCTTTCTGATTGTTTTTTCGATGGGTTTGGCGGCTGCGCAGACGGTGTTTGTCACCAGCCGCAACACCCACGAAGTCAAATTGTACAACCTCGCCACGGGCGGTTTTATAAAAAATTTTGTAACAGCAGGTAGCGGCGGTTTGTCGTACCCGCAGGAAGTTGTGTGGCATCCAGACGGATTTTTATTGGTGACGGGCAGAGGCAACGGCGCCGTCAAAAAATACGACGGCGCGACGGGCGCTTACCTCGGTAATTTTACGAGCGGCTACACGCTCGACAATCCGACCAAAATGACTGTCTGGCGCGATAGTCTGCTGTACATCAGCCAGTGGGGCGTGACGCAAAACAAAGTCGTCCGCTTCGATCTGAAAACGGGCGAGTTTGTGGATGAATTTACGAGCATCGGCGTGCCGGCAGGTTCGGGTCACGCCTGGGACGCGGCAGGTAATTTATATGTGGCGCAATACGGCAATGGCGTGGACGGCAAGGTGCAAAAATTTGCTGTTGACGGCACTTTCGCGGGCACTTTTGTTTCGTCGAGTATTTTGCAGGGACCGGTCAATCTTTGGTTTGACGCGGTGGGTAATTTATTCGTGGCGGATTGGACTTTGGGCGAGGTCTTGCAGTTCGACGGCGCGACGGGCGCTTTTCAATCAAAATTAGTGACGGGGCTGCAAAATATTGAAGGTTTTGACTTTGACAGTCAGGGCAATCTTTATCTCTGCGACTGGACGGCGAACAGGGTTTTCAAATTTGATTTTGCGACCAATACCCTTGCGCCATTCATACAAACCGGCGGCTTGCAAGCGCCCAACAGCATCCTGATCCGCGAGCCTGTTTCAGGTTTGCGGGAAGAAAATTCCCCCGAAGATTTTTCATTTTTCATTTCACCCAATCCTGCAAGCGAACAAATACAAATGACTTATTTTTTAAAAAAAGCAGCCGAAGTCCGTCTGGATTTATTGGATCCGGAAGGGCGGGAGTTGGTAAATCTTTTTGCAGGAAAGCAATCACCCGGATTGCAAAAGACGCTTTGGAACGGGTTGATCTTTGATAGTTTTCGCGCGGGGCCAGGCATTTATTTTGTCCGGCTGCGCGTGAACAGCGAAGTGGTCACACGCAAAATCATCCGAAAATAAGCAGTTTCTAAAAAACCGCTTTTGTCGGACTTCGCTAAAAAAACAGGCTGCTGCCTGCAAGTTTGGCGACCATGTTTGCGGTTTCATTTTTTAAAAAATAAGCGCCTGCTATTTTTGTAAAAAACAAGCGAACATGGGTAAAATAATCACCTGGACTTTAAATAATCACCCACCCGTACTCGTGTCTAATGAGACCAACGGTCTCTTTTATGCTGAAGACGTGGTGCGTCACACGAAATTTCGCTCCTCTTTTTCAATTAAATTTTGCCTTCAAAACGCCATACGCTACATTGTAGGTAAACAAACCATAAATGTGCCCGCAGGCAGTTTTTTTGTCGTCAACCAGGGTACGGAAATGGAATGCCCGCCCTGTGTGCGTGGTACGAAGGCTGTTATGGCATTTTTTACCGTTGATTTGCTGAGCGATGTGAACCGCGTACTTGCCTCCGATGAAACGGCGCTGCTCGACGATCCTTCGGAAGAGGGTAGGCAGCCCGAATTTTTTGAGTACGTGTATCGTCAACCGGGCGCGCTTTTGGTTCAATTGCAAGAGATAGGAAAAAAGATGGCCGGAGAGGATCAAGGCTATGATGAAAGTTCTCACGATTTGTTTTTCAGTCTTGCCGAAAATCTGCTTTCGTTGCAGCGCAACACCCGGCGTCAGATTGATAAAATTAGTGCAAGCCGCCTGTCCACGCGGAAGGAACTTTACCGCCGTTTGCTGGCGGCGCGTGCATTTATGTACGATCGTTGGGACGCCTCATTGACGCTGGAGGAAGTAGCGCGCGAAGCCTGCCTGTCGCCGTACCACTTTCACCGCAGTTTCCAAGAAGCCTTCGGCGCAGCGCCGATGCAGTGCTTTAAAAAAATAAAAATGGAAAAGGCAAAAATGCTGCTGGCTGCCGGCGGACACAGCGTTTCAGAAGCGGCTTTGTGTAGCGGTTTTGCTGACGTGGCGGGTTTTTCAAAAGCTTTCAAACGCGAATGTGGCGTGAGTCCTTCGCAGGTTTTGGGCGGTTAGGAAAGAAATTATTTTTTGTGTTTCCAAATTGCAAAACCGATTAATCCGCAAGGAATTGCTATAAAAGCATTGAGCGAACCGTGTACCGCACGCATCCAGTTAATGCTCAAAAATTCGACCGGAAAAATGAACCGTAGCGCATAAAAAGCTGCCAGCAACATGGTGAAAGTCAAAACGACTCCTGAAAAAAGAAGCCACAAACTTGAGTGTTTGGCCGCAATTTGTAAAAGCCGGATGGCAGTGAAAATTCCTGCCAAAGCCATAAAAATGCCAGCGAATATTTCTACTTCAATACCTTTTCCAAGTTGTGTGTAACTGATTCCCAAAGCCGTGATAGGTACTCCCGCCGCCGCCATCCAAATAGTATATTTTCCAAAAGTTGAAGGAGAAAAATGTTGTGCCAGTCCGGCGAGTATCGGCAAGGCCAAACCGGCAAAATGGAAATGAATGGCAGTAAGCCGGGTGATTTCATCGGAGAAACCAAATGGCCGGATACCTGCCGGATATGCAAACACCCAGGCTGCTGCAATCCACCAAAAAATACAACTTGCTGATATGGCAAACTGAACGGCGTTGCCGGCGCGAATTTTTTGAGCGATTAAAAAAGCACTCGACAAAATTAGCCAGGGCACTGTAAGCAGGGCGGCAATTATTTGAAAATCAATGCATTGACTTAAAGCTGCTGTGAATCCGGCAGGAAAAAGCAGGGGCAAAAGTTTTTCCGCTTTTGGGCTTAAAAAGTTGTGAAATGCCAAAAGATGCAGCGCCAGCGGCGTTGACAACAAAGTCGCAAAAATTAAAACCGGCTTTCCATAATCGTGATGGAATATCGTGGCGGGAAATACCAATAAACTCAGTAAAATGGTTGCCGCCAAAGCTAAGAGCCAGGTATCAGGTCGCCAGGTTTTTTTTGAAATATTTTGACCTTTATCGGCGATAAATCTTCTGACAGCGTCTGCGGAATCGCGCCGGAATTTTTCCTGGAGCAGCCTCGCTACCGGCTTGGCAAAACGAACCAGCCAATGTCGCGGTTTTGAAAAGGCGCGTATTTCGTACCAGACTACATCGTTGTCGTCTATTTCTACCTGAAATAATTCTTCGCCGGATTCTATGTGCGCGGGCAGCGTACCGTAAGCAAATCCGAATTTTTGAACTTCGTCTGTTTGATATACGATGCGACAGGCATTCAGCCACCACATTCCAAAAAGTCGAATACAAAGACAAAGGTTTGTTCCGGGGACTGTTGAAGCCTGTTCCGGTTTTATTTCAGCCCAATGGTTTGGGAAATGCGCCCAATTTTTGAGCGCTGATTTTGCCAGTTCAAAATCGGTTTTCCCTTTTCCGACCGCCACTTTTTGAAAATCGTTATTGAAATTTTTTACAGGAAGATTCTGACGGGTTTTATTAATTTCTGTGTAAGATAGAAACGCATCTCGTTGGTTTTCAATAAATCGAGAAACGGTTTTCATTTCCGGCTTTTTAAAGAAGACCATTTTGCTCATGGCTTAAAGTGCGTTTTTTTTAATTTCAAACCGAACAGAGAATTGGAAAAATGGTTTGTGTGTTTCAAGATTAAATAAAGAGCTATGGTAACAAATTCAATGCTTGAAATCCGATTTAAATTATTTATCAATAAGCCTACCTGAAAGAAGGTATAAGTTTGGAAAATATTAAGACAAATAAAAAAAGTTTTGATATTTTTGCCGCCATACCCAACAGAGAGAAAACCCAAATATCTGAAAATCGCTTCCCTTCGGCTTCAGGTATTTTTCCTGAATAACAGATTATACTCCGTTTAATTTTTTTGTAAACCTGCCCCGCTTGGCTTCCATTTGGCAAATGGCTGAATGCGGCAGTGTCCGCTTTTTCAGTCTGTTTTATTGACTACCTACCCCGGTGAATTTCGGCACATGCCGGCAATTCCACCCGTTCGCTGTGTTTGGAAAATATTTTTTTTAAACTGCCTGCCGCAGAATTGGCGGTAGCACTATGCTATTAACCTGTTTTATCCCGAAACAAAAATTATGAACATGAAAAATTTTTACCTCGTAATCTCCCAACTTGTTTTTGCTGTTTTTACTATTTCACAACTCGCGGCACAGTGCCCGACCACTTATCAACCCGTGTGCGGCACCGACGGAAAAACTTACCTGAACGCTTGTTACGCCGAAACGGCAGGCGTCAAATTTTACACAGAGGGCATTTGCTACGCCGACTGCGTAGAGCCATCCCGCATGTTGCCCAACGCATCCTGCGCACTTACTTTCAGCCCCGTCTATGGTTGCAACGGCGTACTTTATTTGAATGAATGTGAAGCCAGAAAACACGGCGTGGTTTCCTGGACGCCTACGGGAGCCGGGTTTTCACTCAGTAAATACGGGCAATGCGTCGTCCAGCAGTACGTGTACCCGCCCTCGCAAGGAGTTGCGGTGGCAAACGGACAAGTGGCTTTAAATTGCCCCGCCCCGTCTGATCCGGTATGCGGCTGCAACGGCATTACCTACCGCAACGCCTGCACAGCCGAAGCGCTGGGAGTGCTGGAATACACAAAAGGTCCCTGCAATGATCCCTGCATAGACCCCTCCAAAATTTCGTCCGAAGACGCAAATCTTTGCGCCAAAGTATATGATCCGGTGTGCGGTTGTAATGGTATGAATTATATTAATAACTGCTTTGCAACAAATGCCGGCATCATTCAAAAAACTGCGGGAAGTTGCAACACCGCCTGGTGGCGACAAAAAGCCATTCCACTGGGTTGCGGCGATATCTGGCAAGGCGCCACCTCGCCGGCCGACGGCAACCACCTAAGCCAATATCCCGGCTGCTCCGCTTACTCCTGGGCTGGGCCGGAAAAAGTTTTCGCAATTCATAAAGGCACTTTGGGTGATTTGCAAATCGGAATGCAAATCCTGAGCGCGGGACTTGACCTCGATCTTTTGCTGCTGGACGGATTTGGCAACGACATTAGCTGCCTCGCCGAAAGCATTCGCTCCAACACTTATACTAAGGAAGCCATTGTATATCAAAATGCGCCCATCGGCACTTATTACATCGTGGTGGACGGGCAGTATGCTACCAATTTCGGCGCTTTTGAATTGCAGATGACTTGTGGTTATCTGGATTGTATTACTTCAAAATCCGTCACGCCGGGTGTTCCGGTGAATGGAAACAACCGCTTTGCCGACAATAATGTGATTGCATACGGCTGTAGCCAGCAGGGAATTGTCAATATTGACAACAGCGGGCCGGAAGTCATGTATTCATTCGTGACGACGGCGACAGAAGATGTGGAAATCATACTTGACCGGCTGAGCGCCAACCTCGAACTGTTTTTGCTGGATGCCTGCAATAGTAATCGCTGCCTTTGGTCCAGCCAGAACCCGGACACCGTTGTTGAAAAAATTGTACAAAGACTTACCCCCGGCACCTATTATATCGTGGTGGACGGCTACAGAGGGGCGACAGGAAATTACAGGTTAAACCTGAATTATCTTTCTTCCTGTAGTCTTGATTTGGGATTGATCACTGTGGCTGGTTGTAATAATACCAGTTCGCTGACGGTGCAGGTGGCGGGCGGCAGACCGGATTATCTGGTCAATATTTTCGGTCCGGTGACGCGGGTAGGAACTTCCAAAACGGGTACTTACCAGTTTACAAATCTTCCCAGCGGGCAGTACTTCGTTGAAGTGTTTGATAAAAACGGGTGTACCGGCAGAAAACAAATACAACTTTCAAACGGGATAGCCTCGAACGGGGTGAACATACAAACCACCGCCACACAGGCCACATGCAGCCAAAATAACGGCAGCATCCAGGTGAGTTTTTTGAGCGGGGCGCCGCCTTTTCAACTATTTCTCGATAATAATCTGATAGCTACGACGAGTCAAAATGCGTACACAATTACCAATTTGGCTGCCGGCAGTTATGTTGTAAAAGTGCTTGACGCAAATGGTTGTGAAATTTCACAAATACAGGCTGTCAATGCTTCTTCGGGCAATTTATCTGTTGTCACTACCTGGACTGGTGGTTATTGCGGGCAGTCGAATGGCAACATAGGTGTGGATATCATCGGCGGAACCGGCCCTTTCAAAATTTTTGTAAATGGCAATTTAATCGCCACGACGCCCGATCGCTGGTACGATATTACCGGTCTGGCGCCGGGCACTTACACAATCACCATACGCGACGCCAACGGCTGCGAAACTTCCCGACAACAGACGGTCGGGGGCAGTACTTCGGCAGTTTCATTGACCGTATTTTCTTCGCCGGCCAGTTGTAATAATTCGGGAAGTATCAGCCTTGATATTACGGGTGGTACGCCGCCTTTTCAGATTCTGCTCAACGGAAGTGTGGTAGCTACCACCAACAATTTTTGGTACACCATAAATAATCTCGCCTCGGGAAGTTACACGGTGAAGGTGATAGACGCCAACGGCTGTGATGCCTCAAAAATGGTAACAGTAGGCGGCAGCGGCTCTAACCTTTCAATCGTGACGACTACGACGCCTGCGGGCTGCGGCAGCACGGGCAGCATCGGTATTGACATTATCGGTGGCACACCTTCTTTTAAAATTTATCTGAATGGGACTTTACAAACGACGACCAACAACCGTTGGTACAGTATCAATAATCTTGCATCAGGTACTTATACAGTGCGTGTAGTAGATGCGAATTGGTGCGAGACGACCAAAACGGTAACGGTAGGCGGCGGCTCAAACCTTTCTATTGTGGTAACCACGACGCCTGCGGGCTGTGGTAACACAGGCAGCATCGGCATTGACATAGTGGGCGGTAGCGCACCATTTCAAATATATTTGAATGGGACTTTGCAAACGACGACCAATAACCGTTGGTACAGCATCAATAATCTTGCGCCGGGTACTTATACCGTGCGTGTGGTGGACGCAAATTGGTGTGAGACGACCAAAGCAGTAACGGTAGGCGGCGGCTCAAATCTTTCAATCGTGACGACCACGACGCCTGCGGGCTGCGGCAGCACAGGTAGCATCGGCATTGATATTCTTGGCGGAACGCCTTCTTTTAAAATTTATCTGAATGGAAATTTGATTACCATGACGCCGGATCGCTGGTATGGCATCAATGACCTCGCACCCGGCACTTATACCGTACGTGTGGTGGATGCGAATTGGTGCGAAACAACAAAAACCGTAGTCATCACGGGAGCGTCAAATTTGACAATCACTACTACCAGTGCTATCGTCACTTGTTCTCAAAATAATGGCGCTATTACAGTTTCTATCAATGGCGGCACGGCTCCTTTCAATATTTCTCTTGACGGAAACCTGATAGCTACGACAAATGACAGAAATTATACAATAACCGGATTGGCAATTGGAAATTACACGGTCAATGTGATTGATGCCAATGGCTGCTCTGCTTCGAAAGTACACCATGTGTATGGTCAGCCGGGTATTCACGTCAACACATCTTCGACCATTTGCGGTTGTGGACAGTCCAACGGTACCATTTCGCTGGATATTACCGGCGGCACGGGACCATTTCAGG
>CALMIT010000884.1 GCA_937864255.1 uncultured Saprospiraceae bacterium | reverse complement strand
ACCGCCGCTTTGGACGCTATTGTAGAGCGCACGAAAGTGGGTGGCGGAGAATTGGTAAAATTGATGGGCACGTCAGCCTGGTATGCGCCGGGCGCAGCAGCAGCCCAAATGGTAGAATCTATCGTGCGCGACGAACAAAGAATTTTTCCGGTTTGTGCGAACTTGAGCGGCGAGTACGGATTGGAGGATATTTTCCTCGGCGTGCCGGTCAAATTGGGTAAAAATGGTATCGAAAGCATCATTGAGCTCAAACTCAACAGCGACGAAATGGAACTGCTGAAAACATCGGCGGGTCATGTGAAGGAGGTGATGGATGTTTATGACGGAATGAGTTTGTAATTCCCAAACAATAAAAGAGGGCTGGCGGCATCCGGAAGATGCTTTGCCAGCCCTCTTCGTATAAATTTTTAAAAGGTAAATCGGCGAATTGACCAAGATCATCTGATTCATCATACCTGATCATTGAGTTTCGGCATTTCAATCAGCAAATTGCAGTGTTTTTAAAAAAGACTTCACACACGCACACTGCACCTCAACCTTTTAAAATTTTTAATCATGAAAAATCAAACCGAATTTTCAGAATTTGTAAAAGACCAACTCCTCCAGTGGAGGGCAATTCTGGACGACATGGAAGTACAAATGAACCTGGGCAAAGCAGAATTCAAGGAAACTTTTGAACGCGAAAAAAAGAACTTTGAGGAGTTCGTGAAAAAACAACGCGAGCAAATGAAATCATACGCCGAAAAAAATGAGGCAAAGCAAAAAATGCTGCGCGACAGTTTTGAGGCGCTCAAAATGAAACTGGACGAAAAAGGCTGGCTTGAAAACGAGGCGGAGTTCAAAAACCAGCAGCCGGAAGTTTTGTGCAGGGTTTTTGAACTCGAAAACGCACTGCGCGAAAATGCTTTTCAACTTGATTTTTTGCTGCGCCAAAACGTCGAAACTTTCAAACCACTCCTGGATAATTTCAGATTGAAGTTAGCTTTACTGGCTTTTGAAAGCGTCAACGAACTTGAAAAACCGATGGAAATGGTGAAAGATCAGATTGAAAAAATCCTGGAAAAGTTTGATAGAAGAGACACGCAAGACGAAAAGATTGATCAATTCATGGACGAATTGACCACTTCGTACGAGCACTTCAAAAAGGCTTTCACCGGATTGTTTAATTAAAAACTTCTAAAATGGTTTTACAATTTCCTAAACTTCCCGCGAGGTTTAGGAAATTTGTTTTTTAAAGAAAAAGCTCGTGGCAAAAAACGGACATATATCGGTCATCAGCAGGTATGAAAAAGTAATCGCTACTTTGTTCAAATACGGTTTTGAAGACATCGTGGCGCACCCGCCTTTCAGCCGGTTTTTGCCAAAATTGCCCGATTGGATTTCT
>CALMIT010000883.1 GCA_937864255.1 uncultured Saprospiraceae bacterium | reverse complement strand
CCTGTCCAGGCAGAATCGCGCGGCGTTCTTGGCGTAAAATCGCATTCGCTTATAAATCTGCCGTTTGCGCTGAAAATCAGTACAGTACCATCCGTCAGCGCCACCGCAAAGGTGCGTACGCGCCCGTCTCTTATGACGGCTCTGCGAATGTCAACGCCGGCGTGATTGGCAGCGATGTAATCATGAATCGCCTGCGGAAGTCTGGCAGGATCTATTTGCCGGCCTCTCATGCAATCGGGGCGAAGACCGCCGCCGCCGCCGGTCAAATCTTCCTCCGAGCCGGTGTCAGAAGTGAGGGTAGCAATATTTCCCAGCTCGGAGGTTTCGGACAAAAAGGTGTCTTTTTCGCAGGAAATAATAAAAGCAGTAGTAGCGGCGAAGAACAATAACAATAATTTGTTTTTCATAAATTTTTAAAATGTTTAAAGGTGAACGAATAAGCCTGTTCTAAAAAACGGGGCTATATTTTTTATCAGTCGAAAGGGTTTATGTACTTAGGTTACCGGGGCATCAAAATGGTTGCATGGTTTTCCCCAATTTTTTTTCAATAATCAAAACTGGTAGTTTATTCCTGCATTCAAGCCCAGATAAGTATTGGAAATATTGAGAAAATCCGTGTTGTTATTGTCCACAAAAGTACCCGCGACGACAGGCTCAAGATTCAGATTCCAGGATTTCCCGATTTGATATTCCAGACCTACGCCGGCCAGGTAATCAAGTGAAAAAGAATTCTTGGGCGCATTATCGGGTACGGGGCGGAGCCGCTCGGCGACTCTGAATCTCGGATTGAGCGAGCGGATTTCGCGGATTTCAAAATCACTTTTTAAAAGAAAATTTGCCAGTACGCCGCCTTTAAAAGCGACTTTCCACCTGCCCGCCCCCAGCCGGTATTTCAGCGCCAGCGGGATGCTGATCATCTGGCTGGTTTCTTCCGATTCCACCACAAATTCGAGTTGCTCGGTATCAGGCGGTGGCACCCGCGAAGAATCCACTCCCGACACCCGGACAGTGATTTCATAATTGCCCGTCGGAGCGTTGAGGTCATAATTAAAATCGTGGCGCGGGTTCGGATTCTGCGCTCCCGGCGGCGGCATTCTTTCCCTGTATTGAAAAACCGATTTGTGTTGTGTGGAAAGCACATTCGAGCGATAATCTATGCCGCTTTCCAATGATAAATTTTTAAAAAGGGGCATTTCCACATTCAAACCCGCCAAAAATCCATTGCCTTCCGCCGTGGTTTCTACGGGAAAATTTTTCCGACCGGGTATGGGGCGCGTCGGCGGAGGCTTCGCCTCTATTTTCGTTTTTGTGAGATACGGCGTAATGTGTGCGCCGATTTTAGCGCCTGTTTTTCTGCTTGCCGCAGCGTTTTCAAAAACAAAAAGGGGCGTAGCGGGCAAAATTTCCGGCGACATTTTATAATCCAAAAATGCCGCCCGCAGCGGCAGTGTTTGTGGGGTTTCTATTTTTAAAGCAGCCAGAATTTCCGCAGACGACGGCTCTGTGTCTGCCACATTTGCAACAGGCAATCCGGCATTGTCAGAAAATATCTGCGGCATTTCATCTTCGAAAGATGGCGGCGCGGCTGGCGCTGTTTTTGGGTTCAGCGCAGTGTAGCTTGCCCGGCTTTCGGGCTTGCTCTCATTTGTTTGGGCGACGCTTTTTTCAAAGTTTTTTTCATTGGCTGCTTGTCCGGCGGAAGTATTATCTGCCTGCGGCGGAGCAGCGGAAGGCGGCGTTTCGGCAGACCGGTTTTGCGGGTCATTTTCCCGCGCTTTGAGTTCTTTTATCTGTACTTCGTTCTGCTCTATTTCCCTGCTCAGGCGTTCAAGCTGATTTTGGAAACTCCGTTGCTGATAAATGATGACGCCCAGCGGAATAAGCAGGAGCAAAGCCAGCAGCCACCGTTTTCGGTAGGCTGGTTTTGCGGGCACGTCGCTGCCCAAATCGGCGGCGATTTTGTCCCACACATCGTCGGAAGGTTTTTCTTTATGCCCCTCAAGAGACTTTTTCAGAAAGTCTTCCAAACGGTCATTATGTAAATTTTCTTCCATTTAAAATTCTTTTTTACAACTGTTTTTTAAAAAGCCAATGGTTTTTATCGAGCCAAATTTTTTTCAAGAAGATTTTTCAAAAAGGTTTTTGCGCGGTTCAGTTGCGATTTTGAAGTGCCGACAGAAATACCCAGCATGTCTGCAATTTCGGCGTGACTGAATCCTTCCAAAACGTACAAATTGAGTACCGTGCGAAAACCTGCCGGCATTTTTTGCATCAGATTGATGAGCGCAACCGCCATATCCTCGTCGGCTTCAAAAACCGAAGTATCTTCGTCAGGCATCGTGGCGCGCGCATCCAATTCGAAAGTGGGAAGCATGTTTTTTTGTTTTTTCAGATGCTGAAGCGCCACATTTACGATGACCCGCCTCACCCAGCCTTCAAAACTTCCCAATCCCTGAAACTGGTGCAAATCGCGAAACACTTTCACAAATCCTTCCTGCAAAAAATCTTCGGCGTCTTCCCTGTTGTCGGCATAACGCAGGCACACCGCGAACATTTTTTCCTTAAAATGCTCGTACAAAGCGCGCTGAGCCAGGCGATTTCCCTTTTTGCATTCCGCCAAAATTTTTTGCAGGTTTTCCGACATGCTCTTTTTTGGGTTCTTTCGATACTTTAGGTATCGCAGCGTTTAAAATGGTTGCATGTGAGGGTAAGTTTTTTGAAATTTGGATCATTCAGGCAAAAATGCGGCGTCACTCGCGCTGCCCCCTGATCCTGTTCCAAAGCTTTTGAAAAGCTTCTTTTGAAACGTCGCTGCCTTCGCGCGTCTGGCGGGCGTCCAACTGCCCGTCTTTTTCTTCGAGAATAAACCGGAATATATAATCGGTTTCTTTTTCAAAACCGTCTCCTGCCGAGCCGTACCGCAGGTCGTTGAGTTGGAGCGCGCCGTCCTGCCGGCGTATCACATTGTAATAATTATTGGAAAACCATTTTAAAATGCGAATGGCGCGGTCGTTTTCATGACCGGCTATTAGGTGATGATTTTTGGGAATGGTGCTAAATTTTATCACCTCCGGCGTCTCGTCCATAAATGAGTACATACCGTGATAATAAGCCGTGTCGCCTTCCGCCATGCCCTGCCAGAGAATGTTGTTGAAAATGGTAGGCGAAGTCATGTAGCGCTGGTAAGTGATGTTTTTTTCGGCGAGCGATTTTTCAAAAATGCGGTTTACTTCCCATTTGTGATACAGCGTAAAAAGCATGTACGCGCTGCTGAGCGCTATGCCCAGCCAATTCCAAAAACGACGGCGGGGCGATTCTTTCGGCAGCCAGGCCGCCACGACGAGGCAAATCAAAAACGGAACCGTGTAAATCGGATCCACCACGGCGATATTATTGAAAGCGACGCGGTAATTGTGGAATGGCTGAAAAAGCTGCGTACCAAAAGGCGTAAACGAATCCAGAATGGGATGCGTAAAAATAGACCAGAAAAAAACCATGCCCCAGTCGCGCCAACTTGCCCGCACTTCTTCCAGATCGGTTCGGTAATAATTTTTATAAATCGTCCAGGCAAACAGCGCCAGCACAAAAATGGTGATCAGAAGCAAA
>CALMIT010000882.1 GCA_937864255.1 uncultured Saprospiraceae bacterium | reverse complement strand
AGTAATATAGATGTAGAGGCTCCAATAATTGTGACTCCGGCTCAAAACTACACGGCAGTGTGTGACGGAGCAGGCAATTTTGGTGAATTGGCGCTTTGGTTGTTGACTCAGGGTGGCGCTTTTGCTACGGATAATTGTGGTCAGGTAAGCTGGACATTCCAGTTGCTTTCAACCACTCCGGGCTGTGGTAACACCAGCACAAGAACTTATCGCTTTACAGCGAGAGACCTGTGTGGTAACACCAGCACTACTGACGCTGACTTTATCATTACTGATAATGTTGCTCCATACTTTACGCAATTGCCGAATCCGCTTGCAAATATCACTTGTGATCAGTCATTCCCTGCTCAGCAAAACCTGGCAGCTTTTGACCAATGCGGTGGACCTAACGTAACGGTTGTTCCTTCGGTTGATCCGTTCGTAGCTGATCAGTGCGCAGGATACACTGTGACTTACAGATGGACGGCAACGGATGCATGTGGCAACAGCACTTCTGTAACTCAGTCATTCAGCGTATTGCCAGATACTCAAGGTCCTGTATTTACTACTGATCCTTCTAACCTCACAGTTGAGTGTGACGGAACCGGTAATATCGGTGACTTGAATGCTTGGTTGGCAATCAATGGCGGCGCAGTTGCTGCTGATGCTTGTGGTACGGTGACTTGGTCAGTTGTAGCTGGTCCGACTTCCGATGCATGTGGTGAAACAGGTTGTGCTGTTTACACATTCACAGCTACGGACAATTGCAATAATGCAACTACTCGTACGGCATTGTTCTGCATCGAAGACACAACAGCTCCTGATATCACTACTCCTGCTGCTGATTTGGTAGTTGAGTGTGATGGCGCTGGAAATCTTGCTGACCTGAATGCATGGCTGGCTGCCAATGGCGGCGCAGTTGCAGTAGATCAGTGTGGCGGAACAATTGATTGGAGTTATGAGCTGTTGTCTAAAGACAATACTTGTGGTTCTACAAGCACATCTACTTACAGATTTACAGTTTCTGACGGTTGTGGTAATACCGCATCTGTTACTGCCGACTTCATTATCGAAGATACTACTGGTCCGACTATTGATGTTCTGCCGGGCAATATGACTGTACAATGCGACGGAAATGGTAACACAGGCAGTTTGGCACTTTGGTTGGCTGCAAACGGCGGAGCTTCTGCTTCTGACCTTTGCGGTTCTGTAACCTGGAGCCACTCATTGGTGAGCACAACTCCGGGCGCTTGCGCAGGTACCAGCACAAGAGTGTACTCTTTCGTCGCTACTGACGATTGTGGAAACTCTTCAAGCGCATCGGCTTCATTCATCATTGTTGATAATGTTGCTCCTGTATTCACTTCAAATCCACAAAACGTACAATACGAGTGTGATTTGTCTTTGAATCCGGGTCAATTGGCAGCATGGTTGGCAGCAAGTGCAAATGCAGTTGCAGTTGATGCATGCAGCGGTAGTACTGTTGCGATTACAAACCAGTTGTTGAGCACAGCTCAGGGTTGTGGAGGTACAAGCACCAGAAGTTACCTGTTCATCGCAACTGACGGTTGTGGCAATAGTGCAACCAAAATAGCTAGCTTCACTACGGTTGATACGCAAGCTCCGGTTCTTGTAGGTGTTCCGGCTGATTTGATTTTGGATTGTTCTCAGCCAATTCCACCGGTTCCTGTGGTAATTGCTGACGATTGTAATCCGAATATCGTAGTTATGTTCAACCAAACTACGCAACCAATCAACGGTAACGGAACGGTATCTGTAATTGTACGTACATGGACAGCAAATGACGGTTGTGGTAATATTTCAACAGGAAGACAAACTATCACGGTACTTGATAATACGCCTCCGACAGTTTCTAACTGCCCGGGCAATATTGGACCGATAGTTTCTCCGAATGGTGCTTGTGTAGTTGTTAACTGGGTGCCGCCTACGTTCAATGATAACTGTGGCTCAGGTACATTGGTAGTTACTTCTACGCACAACCCGGGATTCTGCTTCCCTGTTGGTACTACGACAGTAGTTTACACAGCTACCGACCTCGGTGGAAATGTAACTACTTGCAGCTTCAATGTAACTATCTCTGCTTACTGTACGATACCGAGCACCGGAACTCAAAACTACATCCACAAATTTGTATTTAACGGTGTAGAAAATACTTCCGGTAACAACGGCGGTTACGCAAACTTCACGAATATCAGCACAAACGTTACTCCAGGTCAGACGTTGGTTGTTTCTTTGATTCCTGGCTCTGCCGGCGGCTTCAATGTAATGGGCTTCTGGAGAATCTGGATTGATTACAACCGTGACGGCGACTTCACTGACGTAGGTGAACTTGTGTTGCAACAAAGCGGTGTAGGTCCTCTGGTAGGTCTGTTTACAGTTCCTGCTCAAATGACGCCTGGACCGACGAGAATGAGAGTTTACATGAATCGTTTTGCATTCCCGAACCCATGTGATCACCACTTAGGATTGGGCGAGGCTGAAGATTACACTGTAAACGTTTCTGCAACGCGTACAACAGTTACGAAAGATGCTGACAATGAAACCGAAATTGGCGACCAACCAGCGGATATGGAATTCGAATTCGGATTCATCGCCAAAGAAGGTAGCAACGAAGTTGATCTCACTTGGATCACCAATACGGAATTCAAAAACGACCGCTTTGTTGTTGAACGTTCTCAGGATGGACAGACTTTCGAACCTATTATGACTATCGAAAGCACGAAAGATACCGACTCGGAAATTTACTACAGAACGAAAGACAAGCAGCCTTTGAAAGGTGTTAGCTTCTATCGTCTGAAACAAGTTTACAACGACGGTACTTTCGATTACTCTGATACAAGAAAAGTTTACTTCGGATTGAGTGCTGATGCTATCGGATTGTATCCGAACCCTGCATCTGACATCGTAAACATCGATCTTAGCGAATACGCCGGTCAAAACGTTAGAATGGTAATCTTCAATAGCTTGATGCAAGCTGTTTACCAGCAAGACTTTGACCAGGTGAGCGAGGGTACGATTGAAGTAAATGTTTCTGACCTTGCAGGTGGTAATTACAACGCAGTATTCTACCTCAACGGAGAAAGAGTTGCTAAGAAGTTTATGGTAAGAAAGTAATTTCTGAAATAAATACTTGAATCATACCGATAGGGGCTGCGGATTCGTCCGCAGCCCCTAATTTTTTTACTGAAAAGAGTAATTTTACTTTCCCGAAATCAGCGAAGATGGCAAAGACTCTCGAACAATTAGCTAAGCGCCTTTCAGGAGAAATTTTTACGGATGAATTGCATAAAACACTTTATGCAACTGATGGCTCCATCTACCGGAAAATTCCTCTTGGCGTAGCTTATCCTAAGGATGCAAACGATATTGAAGAGATTTTACATTATGCAAGGCTGACAAAAACTCCGCTCATACCCCGCACGGCGGGCACTTCTCTCGCCGGACAATGTGTTGGTGCAGGTTTGGTTGTGGATGTATCAAAATATTTTAATAAGATACTGGAACTGAATGTGGATGAACGATGGGTGATCGTGCAGCCCGGCGTCATCAGGGATGAACTAAATGCTTTTTTATTACCTCACGGTTTATTTTTCGGACCCAATACTTCGACGGCCAACAGGTGTATGCTGGGTGGAATGGTGGGTAATAATTCAAGCGGAACCACCTCAATAAAATATGGCACTACGCGCGATCACGTGCTGGAACTAAAAGTCTTTTTGAGCGATGGCTCGCAGGTAATTTTTCGGGATTTGACAAAAAATGAGTTTTTCGAAAAGACCAAACAATCGGATTTGGAAGGACAGATTTATCGGCAGATATGGTCGGCTTTGAGCCAGCCGGGTTTTAAAAATGAAATTGAAAAAAACTTTCCAAAACCAACTATACACCGGAGAAATACCGGCTATGCCATTGATATTTTACACGCTTCGGAAATTTTTAGCGATAGCGATCAGCACTTTAATTTTTGTCGCTTGTTGGCGGGTTCGGAGGGTACGCTTGCTTTCACAACCGAGATAAAACTGAGTCTCGATTCTTTGCCGCCTCCTTTTGAAATGCTGATTTGTGCCCATTTTTACACTCTGCGCGAAGCATTGTACGCCACTTTGGAGGCGATGCGCCACCAACCCTACGGCTGTGAATTGATGGACAAAACGATAATGGACTGTACCAAAGAAAACCGCGAACAGGAAAAAAACAGATTCTTTTTACAGGGCGACCCGGGCGCCGTTTTGATAATCGAACTGCGGGCAGACGAACCTGGCGAATTGGAACTTAAGGCAGATATATTGATTGCCGATTTAGAAAAAGCGGGTTTGGGTTACGCCTTCCCCAAAATTTACCCGCCAAAAACCAAAAATGTTGCTGCTTTGCGGGCGGCAGGTTTTGGCGTTTTGTCCAATGTGCGGGGCGATGCCAAGCCCATCGAATTTGTGGAAGATACAGCGGTGGATTTGCCCGACCTGCCGGATTACATCGCGGAGTTTGAAAAAATAATGGAAAATTTTGGACAAAAAGCCGTTTACTATGCCCACGCCGGCGCCGGTGAATTGCACATCCGTCCGGCGGTAAATTTGAAGAAGTCCGACGGATTGGTACAACTCCGCGCCATCGCAGAACAATCGGCTCGGCTGGTAAAAAAATATCGCGGGTCGTTAAGCGGCGAACACGGAGACGGCCGGGGACGCGGAGAGTTTATCAAGTTTATGTTTGGAGAAAAAATTTACAGCGTTTTTAAAGAAATAAAACATACCTGGGATCCCGATGGGATTTTCAATCCCGGAAAAATAGTGGACGCCGCGCCGATGGATACGGACATTCGTTATTTGCAGGATGCCGAAAATCCACACTTTCCTACCATTTTCAATTTTGAAGAAGGCAGTATTTTAAAATTGGCTGAAAAGTGCAGCGGGTCGGGAGATTGCAGGAAGCTGGCAGAGGTAAGCGGCGGAGTGATGTGTCCTTCGTACATGGCTACCCGCGACGAGAAGGATACGACAAGAGCGCGCGCCAACGTATTGCGGGAGTTGCTGACCAGGCAGGGGCATGAAAAAAATGTTTTTGCAAAAAAGGAATTGGCAGAGGTAATGGATTTGTGCCTTTCGTGCAAAGGCTGCGCTTCCGAGTGTCCCTCGAAGGCCGAGTATTTGTACCAAAGGCAGCGTGTCAGCGGCGTACCTTTTAAGGCGAAATTTTTTGGAAATATTTCGACTATGAATGCGCTCGCGACAAGGTTGCCGGGCTTTTCAAATTTGTTACTTCAAAATAAAATCACATCGGGAGCGATAAAAAAAGTACTGGGAATTGCTCCTGAGCGCTCATTTCCAAAAATTGAAAAATCGCTTAAAAACTGGTTTCGCAGCCAGCGTCAAAATATCGTCGGGGAGAGAGGTAA
>CALMIT010000881.1 GCA_937864255.1 uncultured Saprospiraceae bacterium | reverse complement strand
GGGCTGGTTTACACGTTGGGCGCTTATTCCTTTGATTTTCACGATGTTGGTGGCGATTTTCCTGATCCATTGGGACGATCCTTTTCAAAAAATGGAGAAAGCCATCATCTTTTGTGCAGGTTACCTGAGCATTTTTTTCGCCGGCCCAGGCTGGTACAGCATAGACGAATATTTCAAAAAATAAATCATGCAAAAATCACTTTCCCGATATGCTCTCTTCCTGTTTTCCAGTATCTGCCTATTGGCTGCTACGGCTTGCGGCACCGAGACTTCCAGCACTGCTCCGAATGGCTTAAAATATCAAAAAACAGAAGGTGAGACGATGGGTACGACGTATCACATCACCTACGCCGATTCTGTTGAAATCGAACTCAAAACTCGAATTGATTCATTGCTGGTGAGCCTGAACAACGAGGTTTCCACTTACATTGCCACTTCTTTTATTTCAAAATTCAACCACTCCAAATCCGGCATTCCGCTCATCGGCGAAAATAAAAAACCAATTGCGCCGCATTTTTACGCCAATCTGCAAAAAGCAAAAGAAATTTTTGAAAAAAGCGGCGGCGCTTTCGACCCCACCGTAATGCCACTGGTCAATTATTGGGGCTTCGGCTACACCGAACATCTGGCGATTACTTCCGTGGATACCATACTTGTGGATTCATTGCGAAAAAACTACACAGGTTTTGAAAAAGTGGTCATGGCCAAACGCGACAACATCACCTATCTGGAAAAAGCAAATGCCGGCGTGGAATTGGATTTCAGTGCACTGGCAAAAGGTTACGGCGTTGATGCTGTGGCGCTGTTTTTGGAAAAAAACGGCATTACGAATTATATGGTGGAAATAGGCGGCGAAGTGCGGGGCAGAGGCAAAAATGAGCGCGGATCAGGCTGGATCATAGGCATTAATACGCCGAGCGAAACCGCACATGTTACTGATTTTCAATCCAAAATCAGGTTGGTTGACCGTTCGCTGGCTACCAGTGGCAACTACCGGAATTATTACGAAGTAAATGGTCAAAAATACAGCCACACCATCAATCCGAAAACGGGTTTCCCTGAACGTTCGAATCTGTTGAGCGCCACCATCTTAGCCCCCGACTGTATGACCGCCGACGCCCTGGCCACCACCTGCATGGTACTCGGTCTTGAAAAAGCAATGGAACTGGTTTTGACTATGCCTGACATAGACGGCTATTTCATTTTCGGCGACACGCTCAATAATTTCGGCATGGAATACACCTCGGGTATAGATTCATTATTGGTAAAAGAGTGAAAATGTTTGAAAAAATTCTTGATGAGACGAGTCGCTACAATGCAAAACTGGTAGCCGTTTCAAAAACAAAACCCGGCGAAGAAATACTCCGGCTTTATGATAAAGGGCAAAGAGC
>CALMIT010000880.1 GCA_937864255.1 uncultured Saprospiraceae bacterium | reverse complement strand
AGGAAAACGACGTGGTGCTGCAAGTACCCCAGGAAGATAAAGAGCCGGTGGACATTACGGGTCTGCAAGTCAACGATGTGGTAAGTATGATTCGCGGTCCGAAAGGTACTAAAGTACACCTTACGGTGAAAAAAGTGGACGGCTCCGTTTCTACGATTACGATAGAGCGCGATATCGTGATTTTGGAGGAGGGATTTGCGAAATCGCTGCTGCTCAACTCCGACAAAGGCGATAAAATCGGGTACATAAACCTGCCGCGTTTTTACGCTGATTTTGAAGATGCCAGCGGGCGTTTTTGCTCGGTGGATGTGGAGCAGGAAATTCAAAAATTGAAAAAAGAAAATGTGCAGGGTATCATTCTTGACTTGCGCAACAACGGCGGCGGCTCGCTGCGCGACGTGGTCAAAATGACTGGATTTTTTATTGAAGAAGGTCCGATTGTGCAGGTGAAATCGCGCGGCAGACAGGCTGAAGTGCTTGAAGATGACGATTCGCAGGTGCAGTACGGAGGGCCGCTGATTGTGATGGTCAATGAATTTAGCGCTTCGGCTTCCGAAATTCTTGCCGCTGCATTGCAGGATTATGGGCGGGCGATCATCGTGGGCAGCAATTCTACTTTTGGAAAAGGTACGGTACAGCGTTTTTATGATCTCGACCGCGCTATCATGGGCAATGATGAAGTCAAACCGCTCGGCTCAATCAAACTCACTACCCAGAAATTTTACCGCGTGAATGGCGGTTCTACGCAATTGAAAGGTGTGACGCCCGACATCGTTTTCCCCGACAGTTACCAATACTTTGATACCGGTGAAAAAGAAAATGATTACCCGATGGCCTGGTCTGAAATTGATCCGGTGACATTTGCTCAAAACGTGGCGAAAATGCCTAACATCAATCAAATAATCAGCAACAGCAACAACAGGGTCAAGGGCAGCGAATTATTCCAAAAAGTGCAGGAAAATGCGCTGCGCCTGAAAAAACAACGCGACAATTCTGTCTTTCCGCTTTCATTGGAAGCATACACTTCCTGGAGTGAAAAATTAGAGAAAGAGTCCGCAGAATACAAAGAATTATTTCAACCCATCGAACAAATGGCGGCTGCAAACCTGCCTGCCGACCTCGCGGCGATCAATGTGGATGAATCCAAAAAAGCGCGCAATGATGAGTGGTTGAAATCAATCAAAAAGGACGGCTATCTGTATGAAACGCTCAACATCATGCACGATTTGATAAAAAATGAAGTGGCTGATGCGCAGAAAAAGTAAAATCAATTTTTAAAAAACAAAAGCCCGTTGCGTGTTCAACGGGCTTTTGTTTTTACGCTGCTTTTTACCATTTTTGAAAAACTAAAAAACTTTAAAAATGAGCTTTGCCGGACACGTCCTGGATATGATAAAAAGAATGGAAGCTAACCGGGCGCTTCAAAAAAATCTTCACAAGAGTTTTGGTCAGCAGCAAACTGAACCAGTTGACCTGGCGCAGAAAAGCAAAGAAAAATTTCATTTGAATAAAAAATTCAAACTGCCTGACGCTGATACAATAAAAGAAATCGAAGCAAATGCCCGCCGACGTCAAATAGCAAGTAATATCAGGTTTACCCTCCTGCTGATTTTCATTTTTCTTATTGCTGTTTTTCTATTTATTCTTTTTATGAAAAATTGACAGAAACTCAATTTTTGTGAAGCCTCCGAATTGATTTTAAAAGAATAATTTTGCCAGCCATTTTTAAAAAATTAATCACGCGCTATTTACCGATCATGAATTATCTGCAACTGGAAAATGCTACCAAAACCTACGGTGACAAAGTCCTTTTCAGGGACATCAACCTACAGGTAAATAAAGGCGATAAAATAGCGCTGGTCGCCAAAAACGGCACTGGAAAATCCACGCTGCTGCGCGTGGTCACCGGCGCCGAAAAGCCAGAAGGCGAACAGGCAAAATGGTTGCTGCGCAAAGACGTGCGTATCAGTTTTCTGCCGTAAGACCCCGAGTTTTTTACCGGACAGACGGTTTTGGAAG
>CALMIT010000879.1 GCA_937864255.1 uncultured Saprospiraceae bacterium | reverse complement strand
TTTTTTCAAATGCCAGGATCCTGCAAAACTTCGCGAATGGTACGCCGAAAATCTCGGCTTGGTGACCAATGAATACGGTTCCGTTTTTGAATTCAGAAACACCGACCACCCGGAGCGGAAAGGTTTTCTTCAATGGAGTCCTTTTACGGAGAAAACCAATTATTTTGAGCCTTCTCAAAAAGAATTCATGATTAATTACAGGGTTGAAAATATGGAGTCATTAGTGGATGAACTGCGGGCAGCAGGCGTGACGATCTGTGACGAAATCGAAACTTATGACTACGGAAAATTCGTCCACATCATGGATCCGGAAGGCAATAAAATAGAGCTTTGGGAACCGGTTGACGAAGTGTTTGAAAAATTTGGAGACGGAAAAACTACTCATTGAGAGTCTGACCAATCAAAATTAATTTTGATTGATTACCAGAGCGTTACCCGCGCGCCGGTCAGGATAGAAATGGTACTGATGCGATCCTGATTGGGTCCGAGTCCGTAGTTGTAGCCAGGTAGCAAGTATGCCTGTACACTCGGTTGGAAAAACAAGCTCCAGCGGGTGTTGATGAGGTGCTCAACGCCCACGCCCAAATTGGCTGTGAAATAGCTATTCTCTTTAAAATTGCCGCCTTCGATCAAACCGTCAGGAAATTTCTTTTTTTCGAGGCGGGGCTTTGGCTCGCCTTCTGCGCTTGGTCTGGCAAGTATATCCGACAGATTGGCCGGAAACTTATCGTAATTTGCCTGCATGGCGAGGTGTACCGACGCGCCCGTTTGTCCGTAAAAACGCCACCGTCCGTTGTCGCCCAGCCGGTAGCGGACATTCAATGGCACTTCAAGCATATTTAGCTGTATATTTTCAAACCGCACTTCGGTGTAGCCCTGCGCAAGGCTGCCAATGATTTCGGTCGGAATACGCGGCTGATATTCTTTGGAAGCATAAATACCGCCGGTCTCGATTTCCCATTTGTTGAATTGCAAACCGAAAGTGATACCACCTCCGTAGCCGGGGGCATATCTGCTGTATTCTGTCAGCCAGGGATATATCTTGTCGTCCGGAGTTTTGATGTAGTTGTAACCGAGGTTCGAAAACATACTAAAGCGAACCCGCGTACCGCTTTGAGCGGCTATAATGGCAGAAGCGAGCGGCCTAAATTTTTCTTTTTTATTATTAAACAGCGCCAAATCAAGCAATCGGGCAGCATCAATGCTGACTTCCGAACGCGAAGTCTCCCCTTCTTCTCCTGTCTCCGAAATGTGCATTGCATTTTTTCCCGAAAGGGGTTTTATGCTTTTGAGTGGCAAGGCGACTTCGGCATTTTTATTCCTGTTTTCAGCTATGGCGTTATCGTATGAAAAGTCTGTGCTTTTTTCAAAAACCTGAGTATCATCCTGCGCTAAAGTGTATTCGCCGGGATTATCGGCAGGCAAGCCTGCCTGTGGAGCGTTTTGCGATTTTTGACCTGAACGGTTTTTCTCCGAAGTAGCAGGAGTGCCGGATTTTTTCTTACCGGTTTTTGGGACGAATTCTTTTTGAAAATCGCTTTTATGTAATTGTACCTGCTCTTGTATGAAAGGCAGATACTGATTGACTGTCCAAAGAAATAAAAGCATTAATGCAAATTCCGCCACTTTATACCGCATCAAACGCCCGCGCAGGGTAAATTCGCGGCGTATTTCTTCAGCCATTAAGGTCCAGTGATTTGGATTGTAAGGCGCTTTATAATCTTCAATTTTCTCGCGCACCTGGCTGTCAAAAGTCTCTTTGTTTTCAGTTTGCCCGGTAAGTTCGGGATCGCCTTCGATTTTATGCTGTAATTTTTCCCACGACGAAGCGTCGTAGGGTGTATTCAATTTTGCAAGTGCATCCTTAATATGTTCATCAAACTGCTTCTTGTCCATTTTTACACTTTTTCCAAAAGACCGTTTACAATTTTTTCCATTCGCCCGGTTCGAAGCCCGTCGCGGATATTTTCGCGCGATTCAGTAAAAGATGTTGTAATTTCATACGTGCCTTGACCAAATTGGAGCGGGAGGTACTTTCGGTTATTTCCAGCATTTCACCAATTTCTTTGTGCGAATAACCTTCTACCACGTAAAGGTTGAATACGGCGCGGTATGCCGGCGTCAGTTCCTGTATTGCTTGCAGGATTTCCTGCTCGCTAAACTGGCTGACGGCGTCTGCCTCGTCGGTACTCAGGTGATAAGCCTGCTCAATATCATCGGTGCGGCGGCGGATATTTTTGCGATAATAGTCAATAGCTGTATTGACCATGATGCGTCGAATCCAGGCTGCGAGGGAAGTTCCCGGCTGATATTTCGCGATGTGCTTGTACACCTTGATGAAACCTTCGTGGAGAATGTCAATAGCATCTTCTTCGTTGTTGGCGAATCGAAGACAAACTCCCATCATTGCCGGATAATAATCTTCATACAGGCGCTTCTGTGCCCACATTTCTTTGCGAATACAGGCGCTGATGAAATTATCTTCGGCAAAATCAATGGGAAGGGCGATATTTGGTGAAATCGGCTTCATGGTGCGAAAGATAACCCAATAAGTTCGATTGACCAACAATGTCAGGCTAAAACTTCCCGCCTCTGTCGGCAGGCAACATGGAAAGAACGAAGTAATGAAACGGTTTGCTGCCTTTAGAAATGTTCATTTTTGTATGCAAAATTTGGACGGATTAAAAATCAACAAAACGTGAGGGCATGTTTTATTTTTTCAAATTTCTATTTTTCAAAATCCAATAATAGTAAAACCCAAAATCAATGGAGCGGAGCTGCGTTTTAAATCCTCTCTGGCTCACGACATTATAGACCCCGTGTGTATATCTTAGGTCAAATCCAACATGTTGCCTGTTGTCAATTTTTTTATCTAAGCATATTCCGGCAATCACGCTAAAATCAAACGCTTTAATGGTGTCATCCGCTTTCCGTTCTATAATATTAGCATATCGCCATTTGGAATAAATATTTCTACTCAATTGGAATCCTGACAATACTGATAGCCAGGGTCCATAAGTTTTTCTTTTTTTAGCAAATAGTATTTCTGTTTTCAATAAGCCATTCAATGAAGCATAGTAGATTTCCATCTTTGGAAATATTTTCTCTTCATCAAAAAAATTAAAAACCTTATAAACATATCCTTTCCTCGAAAATTGTAATTCGGTCTGCAATGCATTTTTTTTGCCTATTTGAAGGTTAAACCCGCCATTGAGATTTGCATGAATTAGATTGTCGGAATAACTATCATATTCTTCAAAAAAGGTCTTTGCGGCAGATAAGCCAAATCCACTCCGGGTATAAATTTTATTTTGCCCCGATGCAAGGAAAAATATCATACAGATGCCTAAAATTAATAAAAGCTCTTTCATCACTTTTAAAATTTAAAGCCAAAACCCGTTTGAAAACGAATCAACTGGATAGTGCCTGATAAAAGAAAATCAGATTTGATAACCTTGTCTTTTTTAATGTAGTCAGTTAAGAATTCTAATTCAGGTTGGAAAAAAGTATTCATCCGGCTATTTATTTTAAATTCAATATTTGGCGAAACCAAAATACCAATTCTAAAATGATCTTGTTTAATGCTTTCCATTAATCTTTGAAAGTACGTTCCCGTTGAATTATAAAAATAAGTAGCACAACACCCAAATCCATTAAAGCCCTTTTCTCCCTCCAATATATAATCTCTTAACACTAAACTATTTGTATAATCTAATGACAATCCTGAAAATAAGGAAAGTTTAAAGGAATATGCATCAAAAATTGTCTGCCGGTATAAAAGGCTAAATTCATTTGAAAGATAATGTATCTGAAAGGACAATCCGCCGGAAATTCTGTCAAAATCCAGCGAATCAATTTTCATGTTCTGTCTGTTAAAAAAAAACTTCTCGGTTTGCTGTCCTTTTTCAGTTTGCGCAAATCTTACTGTTATTCCAATTTTCGGGTTCAGAAATCGGGTGTATTCCAAAGCAAAGTTATTGCCCCAAATTGGCCTGGATAAGGGCATTTCAGTCGAAAATGGCAAATAATACTGCTTTGCCCCTTCATCAAAATTGGTTTTGGTAAGCGCTGTCCCAATTATCAATCTAAATTCATTGTACTTAAATTCACTCTTGTTTTGGCCCTGAGCTACAAATCGAACAGAAAGTATTAAAAAGAAAAACCACATTTTTTTCATAATTTCAAAAACTAAATCCGATACCCATATTTGCATTTATGCTACTAAAATTGAACGGTGTTCCAAAAAACAATGCTGTGTTCTTAACTAGCCAAACTTGATAAGAGGGATTAAATGCTATAAATATTTTATTATTAAACATTGGCACCTCAAACTTGGGACCGAAGGAAATAACGACATTATGATCTTTTGTTTGTGTGGTTGTTGAATAGGAACTTGGCCGGTCAACAGCCAAATTACCGCTTAACGTTATCTCCTCTGAAAACTTTATCTTTCTATAATAGCCGATATCTAAAACAAGTCCAAATCTTTTATTAGCGGCAGGAAAGTACCGCAACGACAAAGGAATGGAAACCGTAGCTATTGAAAAATCAGATTCGATACTGGAGGTTGTACCGGTGATTATATCATCCGGAGTAAGAAGGTTAGCTAGCGAATAAAAAAACTTTTGTTCCTGTAACCCAAAGCCAATCCCGATTGCTATTTTGGAATTGATTTTATAGCTTGAAATAAGTTGAACTTCATAACCATTTCTGTTATAAAATTTTTCCTTCAATCTTGTAGTTGAAAAATTGTTTTCTGCTGGTTTATAAATAGGTATTAAATATTTATATCCCATCGAAATTTCTAATTTTCGAGATTGGGCGTTGACTCTACTTATAAAAAGAAAAGAAAAAGAGTAAAGTATGATAATACTAGAGTGTGTCTGAAAAATGCCTTCTAAGTAAAATGCGAGCGAAAGCGAGTT